>CANUCD010000001.1 GCA_947856335.1 uncultured Bacilli bacterium
GTTCCTTTATCTAAATCTAGATTTTTACCAATTACTTTTGGCATTTCCCATTTAAAATCACAGTTGGGACAATAATACTTTCCTAAAGTTTCAAAGTTATAATACTCATAGTTTAATCTAGTTCCACATTTAAGACAATAATAAGTGTTTAAATTTTCAAATATTTGTTTTTCGTATGAATAATTATTTTTATCTATGCTGTAGTGGATGTTTTTGTTTGGAAGCTCTAATTCAAAGTGTCTTAAATATGGTTCATCTATTGTTGTAATGATAGTTGTATTATCAGGTAAGTTTTTTTTGATTTCTTCTTTTATAATATCAATATTAAATTGTCTTGGGGGTTGGTCTTTGGTAAGATTTGTGATAATTAAATAGTTGGGGTTAATATCTTTATATATTTCTTTTACGTATCTTTCGTCTGTTTCTAATATTAAGACATCTTTTTTTATTTTACCAAAAAGATTACAGTTTTTAAGACAGGCAGTTGTAATACCATATTTGAGATTAGAACCAGCATTATTAAAACAAACAGACATACCATTATCTTTTAGGACATCACTAATTAAATTAGAAACACTTCCCTTTCCAGATGAACCTGTTACAATTAGTCTTATCTTGGGATATTTTAATTTTTTTAATATATTTTTATCTATTTTTAGAGCATATAATCCAGGAAGAGATGTGCCCCTTTTTAATACTTTGCCTGCTAAAATGGTTAGTTTGGCTACAATGATACTTAATGTTTTCATTTCTTACCTCATTTTCTATATCTTTATTTTAACATTTTTTGCTTTTTTTTTAAATCCTATTTGACAAGAAATTTATTCTATAGTACTATTTTATTATGAAATGTAAAGGAAGTGGTTTTAATGTGTGGAATTGTTGGTTATGTTGGTAAAAATAATGCAGTTTTAAAGCTAATAAAGGGATTAAAAAACTTAGAATATAGAGGATATGATTCGGCTGGTATTGCTATATATAATAAGAATATAGAAGTAGTAAAAGAAAAAGGGAGAATTAGTCATTTAGAAGAAGAAATACCAGCTAATTTAGTGGGTAATGTTGGTATTGCTCATACAAGATGGGCTACTCATGGCGTTCCGTCTAAGATAAATGCTCATCCACATCTAGATAATCATAAACGTTTTGCTGTTGTTCATAATGGAATTATTGAAAATTATTTAGAGATTAAAAACTTTTTAGAGCAAAAAGGTTATAATTTTATTTCTGATACTGATACAGAGGTTATTCCAGTATTACTAGATTACTACTATGAGCTTCATCATGATGTTTTGATTGCGTTTCAAAAAATGTTAAAAAAGATTAAAGGTAGCTATGCAATTTTAGTTTTAGCTTTTGATTTACCTAATACTATTTTAGTAGCTAAAAATCATAGTCCTATGGTTATTGGACTAGGGTACGATGGCATATATGTTGCATCAGATATTCCAGCTATACTTGAGTATACAAAAGACTTTTACTTTTTAGATGATGAAGAAAGTGCTGTTATTACAGATAAGATAGTCTTTTATAATAAAGATTTTGAGAAAATCAAAAAAACTAGTAAAAAAATTGATTGGGAAATGGATGAAACTAGTAAAAATGGATATGAAGATTATATGTTAAAAGAAATTCATGAGCAGCCAAGTGCCCTTATTCAGACTCTAAATGGAATCATATGTAAAGATAAACCTATTTCATTTGTTAATTTTAAAATTGATAAAAAATATTTAGAATCTTTAAGGCAAATTTATATTGTTGCGTGTGGAACAGCGATGCATGCAGGTTTAGTTGGTAAATATGCGATGGAAAATTTGGTTCGCATACCTGTAAGTGTTGTTGTAGCTAGTGAATTTAGATATCAAAATCCAATTATTGATAATAATACTTTATGCTTATTTATTAGTCAATCAGGTGAGACGGCTGATACAATAGCAGCTGTTAAACTCGCTAAAAAAATGGGAGCTAGAACTATTGCTATAACAAATGTTTTTGAATCTTCTATTACTAGAGAAGCAGATGATACTATTTATACTCATGCTGGTTTTGAAATAGCTGTTGCATCAACTAAGGCTTATATATCACAAGTTGGTATAGTAGTTGCACTTGCGCTTTATATGGCAGAAACTTTAAATGGTTTAAAATATGAAGCTTTAAAAACAGAACTAATGGATTTACCTAAGTTTATGAGTGATGTTATAAGTAATGAAAATGTGTATCACAAACTTGCTTTAAAAATGAAGGATGAAGAACATTTATTTTATATTGGAAGAGGAAATGATTATAATATTGCCTTAGAGGGGTCATTAAAACTAAAAGAAATATCTTATATACATAGTGAGGCATATCCTGCTGGAGAATTAAAACATGGGCCTATTGCTTTAATTGATAAAGGTACTTATGTAGTTGGTATTATTACTGATGATAAGATAGCTCTTAAAACACTAAGTAATTTAGAAGAAGTAAAATCTAGAGGGGCTAATATTATTTTAGTTACAAATCAAAAGTTAAAAGAAGAAAATGTTTTTATAATACCAAAGATAAGTTCTATTTTAAGTCCTATTCTTGCTATTATTCCATTACAGTTGCTTGCTTATTTTATTGCCAAAGAAAAAGGCTTAGATGTTGATAAGCCTAGGAATTTAGCTAAGTCTGTTACGGTAGAATAAAAGTATTGTTTAAATGCTATAATTTATAATTGTTATGAACCTTGTTTCCTAGATAAATAGGAACAAGGTTTTATTATGGTTAATATATAAAACTTGTTATGATTTTATAAGAAATATTTGTTTCATAGTTTAAAAAAACAATGATTACTCATTGATTTTTTAGATTTTATAAAATTTATCTAATTATTAACTTTATATTTTTCTATAATGGCATCTACTATATATTTGCTTGCAAAACCGTCTCCGTAAGGATTTGCTGATTTTGCCATTTTTTCGTATTCTTCTTTATTGGTTAGTAATAGTTTGGTTTCTTCATATATTTTATTTGTATCAGTTCCAACTAGTTTTAAAGTGCCTGCTTCTATTCCCTCTGGTCTTTCTGTTGTATCTCTTAGGACTAATACTGGTTTACCTAATGATGGCGCTTCTTCTTGAACACCACCACTATCTGTAAGTATTAAGTAAGCTTTATTTTGAAAATTATGGAAATCAAATACTTCTAATGGTTCTATTATTTTTACTTTATCAGAGTTTCCTAATACTTCATTTGCTATTTCTCTAATTTTAGGGTTCAAATGGATGGGATAAACTACTTTTACATCTGAAAACTCATCTACTATTCTTTTTATAGCTGTAAAAATATGACGCATTGGTTCACCTAGGTTTTCTCTTCTGTGTGCTGTTAGTAAAATCATTCTATTATTTCCTAACCACTCAAAAACCGGATGATAATAATCTTTGGTAACAGTTGTTTTCATTGCATCAATAACTGTATTACCAGTTACATAAATAGTTTCTTCTTTCTTGTTGTCATTTAATAAATTTTGTTTGCTTAGTTCTGTAGGTGCAAAATTCATATCAGCTAGACAAGATACCATTTGTCTATTCATTTCTTCTGGGTATGGTGAGTATTTATTATACGTCCTAAGTCCTGCTTCAACATGACCAATATCTACTTGATTGTAAAAAGCTGCTAGAGCTCCTGCAAAGGTAGTCGTGGTATCCCCATGAACTAGAACAATGTTAGGCATTTCTTTTTTTATTACTTCTTCTAATCCTACTAATGCTCTAGTTGTAATATCTGCTAGAGTTTGTCCTTGCTTCATAATATTTAAATCATAATCTGGAGTTATGTTAAATGTCTCTAGTACTTGGTCTAACATTTCTCTATGTTGAGCAGTTACACAGACAATACATTCAATTTCCTTTCTTCGCTTTAATTCTTGAACTAGGGGTGCCATTTTTATAGCTTCAGGTCTAGTTCCAAATACAGTCATTACTTTAATCATTTTTTACCTTCTTTCTATTTTCTAATTCTTCTATTTTTTTCTTTAATATAGATAATTCTTGAACTAAGTTTTTGTTTTTTTCGTTTGCTTTTGAAAGGTTAGTAGTTAATACAAATATTAGATATGCCAAAACAAAAAAACCTAATAAAAATACCATATTTGAAGTAGTTTCAAAGCCTAATAAATCAGCCATTTTAATAATAATGCCAGGAAAAATTGTTACTATTATCAATAAAAAAATAATTATAATCCATAAACTGGCATATCTCATAGAAATTTTCTTTTTATTTATTTGTAAAAAAACTAAAGCTAAAAATACTAACAATAAAATTATTAAAAATATTCTTAAAGTTATATTCATATTTATTTTTCACCTCGTTTGCCAAATAAACCATTTATGAAAATTGCAATTGAAACTGAAAACATATAATAAGCACTATTTAATGGTTTTATTGATGATTTACCATGTTGTCTTTCGTGCATTTCTACTGGTATCTCTTTTATTTTCATTTCCTTGTTTTTTAAATAAATTATTGTTTCTGGTTCAGGATATTCTGTGGGATAATTTTCTGCAAATAATTTAATTACCTTTTTATTTGCCGCTCTAAATCCGCTAGTAGGATCAGTTATTTTTATTTTCCCAAATACTTTTATAAGAATAGATAACAATTTTATTCCAACTTTTCTAGCAGTTGATGATTTAAATTCACTTAAATTTCCAATAAATCTAGAGCCAATAACAAAGTCATTTCCTCTTTTTATTTCTTCAATTAAAGTATTTATGTATTTTTCGTCATGTTGTCCGTCTCCATCAAACTGAATAGCTATATCGTAATCATTATAATATGCATATTTATAACCTGTTTGTACAGCACCACCTATTCCTAAATTGCTAATTAACGTGATGGCATTCAATTTTTCTTTTTGACAAATTTCTTGGGTTTTATCAGTACTTCCATCGTTAATTATGATATAGTCAATAGCGTCATTAGATTTTATATTTACTATTTTTTCCACGGTTTTTAATATATTTAATTCTTCATTATAAGCAGGAATTATTATTAGTACTTTCATTTTTATGCCCTTTCCATTCTTTGATTTTTTGATATATAATATATAATCCCATTCCAATTATAATAAACCTTATCGGAAATAATGTTATAGCATATCTACTGTACGCAAAAGAATAGCAATATAATAAAATTTGGTATCCATATACTGCAATTAACAAAAGCCAATCTATAATTTTTTTCCTATTTATAATAATTACTATACTTGAAATGGCAAATAAAATCAAATCTATTTTTCTTAATAAAAGGTTAAAATCAATATTTATTCCAAAAAGTTCATCCCAATAAAAACTTGAATGCAACATGATTTTAGGCTTCTCTATTAAATATGATTTTAGCATAGATATTTTATCTTCTTTCCACCATTCTTTCATGCGATATTTTGCTTTTAAACCGTCATACTCTAGTAAATAATATTTTGTAAATTGATCCTTTGGCATATTACCACTGAGGTAATCTTTTACTTTGGCTGGTAACTTATCATAAACGTTTTTATCGTAATCTAATTCTTCATCGCTTGGATATCCATATCCTTGATATGTTCCTAATAATAAAGGGTTCCCCATTCCATATGTTAAAGGAATAAATTTATCAAAAACTTTATAATTTCTATATATCCAAGGAGCCAAGCATATCAATAAGGCCATTCCACCTATTATACCTTTTTTTATTAATTCTTTAAATGGATATTTTTTTAATAACAAAGCAATAGCTAAAAATATTGGGTAGAGACCAATTGTAGGTCTAATATATACTCCTATAATATAATAAATGACAATAAAGTAAAAATCTTTATTTTTATAATCTTTTAAAAATTTTAATGAATGATAAGTCAGCAATAATAATATTAACATAAATGGGGTTTCGGTTAAAATCAAATTATTCATCCATAGAAAATCTGGCGCTAATAAAAATAAACAACAAAAGGAAGCTATCCATTGATTAGCATACATTCTTATTATTTTATATAGAATTATTATTGATATTATTCCCATTAAAAGCCAAAACAATTTTAATGCAATTATTAGTGCAATCCCAGTACCGAACATTAGACAAAATCCAGCTATTAAAAAAGTTAAGCCAGGCATTATTTGAGCTGAAATAACTCCATGCATAGTTATTTGTCCTTCTTCAAAAAATCTAATTCCACTATTTATATAACTTAAATCGTCGCTGTTTATATTATAATCATAACCTAGATATAAAATAGAGGATACATATAATGCTAGGGCAATAATTAACACAATTAGTAAGCTGTAGTTATTTTTTATATATTTTTTTACTTTGTTTTTCATAATTTTTCTCACTTTCTTTTTTCTTATGTTTAAATAATATATCTGTTTTAAGTACAAAGAATAATAAAATAATCATTAGAGCAATATATAGTGCTATTGCTATTTTATTATCTCCAATTACATATAAGATTGATACTGCTGAAAACAAAATGTTAATAAAATAAATAATAAGAATAGTTTTTCGTGTAGAAAAGTTCATTTTTAATAATTGATGATGTAAATGATCTTTATCTGGTTTACCAATTGACTCTCCTTTTAACATTCTTCTTAATATAGCAAATAGAGTGTCAAAAATTGGTATTGCTAAAATTACTAATGGTACTATTAAGGAAGTTATTGTAGTCATTTTAAATCCTAAAAGAGAAATGACAGCGATCATAAAACCTAGGAATAAACTTCCAGAATCACCCATAAATATTTTGGCTGGTGGAAAGTTGTGTCCTAAAAAGCCTATTGTTGCTCCAAGCATTATGAGTGATAATATAATATCTAATCCACCTATTTTATTTACTATAAAGGCAATAATTGCAATAGTACCATAGTTAATAGCACTTATTCCTGCTGCTAAGCCATCAAGTCCATCAATTAAGTTTATAGCATTTGCAATAGCTACTATGAATATTACAGATAAAATAGTACCTAACCAATATGGGAAATCGAGATTTAAACCCAAAAAGGTTATCTCTGTAAAATAAGTCTTTCCATAAAATACTACAATTGATGCTGCAATAATTTGAAATAAAAACTTTGTTCTTGCTCTAATTGGTTTTATATCATCTATAAAACCTGTTAGAACAATAATAAATGCTCCTATTAAAATTGATAGCATTTGGGTTGTTGGTTCTCCATAAATCATATAACCTATGATGAATGCTCCAAATATAGCTAGACCTCCACATCTAGGCATTGGTACCTTGTGTACTTTTCTTTCATTTGGCATATCTAATGCACCTACATGTGTAGCAATTCTTTTAGCTAAGTAAGTTAATAAATAGCTTGATAATATAGTTACTAATAATATTAGATATATAG
Source organism: uncultured Bacilli bacterium (assembly GCA_947856335.1). Taxonomy (GTDB): domain Bacteria; phylum Bacillota_I; class Bacilli_A; order RF39; family UBA660; genus Caccenecus. The sequence goes on from CANUCD010000001.1 coordinate 7,356, forward strand.
AATATCCGTTTACTTCTAAATTCATACTTTCACCTGATAATATCATAACATATTTGTGTTAAAAAAAAAAGAAAAGTACTTCATTATTTGCAAAAAAGACTATTTTTGTTGAAGTTTCTTTTCTTTCTTTATTTCAAGTATAAATTTTATATTATTATTATAAAATCTTTTTAATCTGCTTGGTTCTTTTAATATTCTATATAGCCATTCCAAGTTAAGTTTAATAAATATTTTGGGTGCCCTTTTTTTGTGTCCACTTATTACATCAAAAGAGCCTCCTACTCCTACAAATATTCCTTTTTTGAATTTATTTATGTATTTGTAAATCAGCTTTTCTTGTTCTGGTATTCCAAGGGCAACTAAAACTATGTCTGGCTCTTTTTTAATTATTTCTTTCATTATTATATCACGGTCATTCACATATCCATTTTGAAATCCACAAATTTTTAAATTTGGATAGTTTTCTTTTACATTTTTTATTAAATCATCTATTACTTCTTGTTTTGAGCCGAAAAAGTAAATGCTTTTTTTTAATTCATTCCCCAATTTCAATAATTCATTTGCAATATCAATTCCTGCTATTCTTTCTGTAATATTAATACCTAAAATTTGAGCTGCTTTTACCACTCCTATTCCATCGGGGACTATCAATACGTTATTATCATTCAATATTTTTGATACTGTTTCGTCTGTTTTAGCATATTTTAATGTCTCTGGGTTAGCTGTCACAATTAATTTTTTTTGTTTTTTATTTAGCAATGTTTTCAGATCTTCAAAAAACGTAATTTTCCCTTTATTATACATTTTTTCTAAATACTTTTTATACATAATTACCTCTTTTCTAATAGTGCTATCCAAAGTTTTTGTACTTCTTTAATATTATATTTATTTTTTCTTTTATTATTTTCCAGTATTTTTTTTTGTAAAACTTGTCTGTTATTAAAATAGTATAAAACCTTTTCAGCCATTAAATTAATGTCTCTATTTGGTATTAAAATTTCTTTGTCATTTTCAAGTATTTCACAAGCACCTTGAGCGGTATCAAAAGCTATTGGTAGAATCCCAGCTTCCATTGCTTCCAATAAAACAATTCCAAAAGATTCAGTGTAAGAAGTCATTAAAAATATCGTACTATCAACTAAATGTTTGGATATTTCTTTACTATTCAAAGTTCCAAGTAAATGAATTTTATTCTCTAAATGATAATCTTTGATTTTGTTTTCTATTTTTTCTTTCTCTGGACCATCACCAATTAATGATAGGTCAATATTTTTATCTTTTTCATTTACTTTTTCCATAACATCTATTAAATCTAAAAATCCTTTTTCAGAGCTTAGTCTACCAACACTAATAATTTTATTATTGCTTATATCTGACTTTTTACTAATATTTAAATCGTATGTATTTGGTATATAAACACATTTTATATTGGTTTTATCTTTATAAAAATTATAAAGCTCTTTGGATACTAATACAAAATAATCTAGTTTTTTTATGCAATTTAAAGTTTTTGTAATATATTTTTTGTTATTATTATGATGGTTATGCTCAGTTGCAATTTTTATTATTTCCCTTTTGGCATATTTGCCAACATATTTGTTATGGAAAGCTCGCGTTGTTATAATATAATCGCTCTTTATTTTTTTTATAGCATCAATATTTAATTTTCTCTTTAAGTATAATATTTTTAATGATTTATATCCTTCTTTAAATATCTTTCCTAATTTAATATGTTTGATAGCGTGTTTTAATTCTTCTCTATTAGATATATCATTTATAAGATAAGTTATTTTGGCATTACAAAAATCATAAATTCTATTTTTGCTTTTGTAAGTAAAAATAATTTCTATATCATAATAATTCTTTAACATTAAACATAGTGTTGAAATGTATTTTTCTGCACCACCTACTCCATCATGTAAAGCTAAAATTGTTATTTTTTTCATTATTTATTTCTCGAAATATACTTTCTGTATTTTTCTGCTTTTGCTTTAGTATTTATACTTAATTTTAGCTTCTTCATAATTTTATATTTCAAAGACTTTTTATTGTCTAACCACGAACCAGTAAATACATGAATTGATACAGAATCTTTTGATGGATTACAAAAAATATAGTCTGGATAGACTGCTATATCATCTTTTAAAATTTGATATTTATTTCCTAATTCGCACTTATAATCGTTTATCAAAATATTTGAAACAGAAATGGTGTTGTTACTTGAGAAGTCAAAGTTGTATAATTTTAGTTCATCATAATAATCAAGCATTTTTTTAGTCAATAAATGATGCTTTTTAGCTCCGAAAACTGCCGTAAATGGGTGAGTATCATTTTCAAAGCCTACAAAAGCATCGTGTTGTAAGTACTTATCAAAATTATCTAGTAATATAACATCTGTATCTAAATAAATTCCTCCTTCATGATAAATTACATATGCTCTTATATAATCGCTAACATATGCCCATTTTTTGGCTTCATATGCTGCTTTACAAAAAGGATGGGAATTGATATCGAAATTATTTTCATTCCATTCTTTGATTTCATAACCTTCTAAGTGTTTTTGCCAAGTTTTCATACATTTTTGAATATCTTTAGGCTTTGGATTGCCCCCTACCCATATGTAATGGATTATTTTGGGTATTTTATCTTTTTTCATTATTCCTCCTTTATTACAATTGTTATGAATGGGTATATACATAAAAATTTAGTAATATTTATCATTTTTTTATAGTCTTTTTCATTTGATACTTCTATTGTTTTAAAACCATCTTGCATTTCTTTAATTATTTTTAAATATATTGATGATAGATTATTATTTAACAAATCGTTATTAAACTTTCTCATATCTTTACCATAATAAATAAAATCTTGATTATCAATTTTATTAATTTTTATTGTCCGATTATTTTTGCTTTGGTAAAACGATAGCAAATTTGCTAAAAAAAGATTTTCTTTGTATTCATTTTTATATCTTTTTCTTAATATAAATTTAATAATTTTGCTTTTACATTTACTTTCTTTTTTTATGTAAATTGGTTTATATGTTATATGGGCTTTATTTAAAGTTCTAAATAAATAATATTGTAGTTTATAAAAAGGTATACTATAATATTTCATCAAATTAATTGCTGTTCTTAATTCGCCATTTATTACATTTAATTTTCCTACTGGATTATTTATATAATTTCCTTCAAAAATACGATATTTAAAAAAAGGAAAAATAGCATTTTTTACATTTAGCATTGCTGGTTTTTCTCTTAGATCCAACCAAAACGGTGTATTCCAAGTTAAATAATTGTACTTCACTGTTGTCGTAAAACTTTTATATGTGTGAAAAGCTGTGTCAGTGTATAAATTTCTTCCTAACCATAAAAGCTGTAATGCTATAGTACTTTCACTTTTTTTATATTTTTTTACCTGTAAATTTCCAGTTATTTCTGATTTTTCGTTAATAATTATAGGACTAGATATTAAAGCATCTATTTTTGAGTTTTTAAACTCTTTTAAAGCTTTTTCTAGTACATATTTGTCTGCAAGCAAATCGTCTGAATGTAAAATGTAGATATAATCACCCGTAATGTATGGGAATATGTTTAAAATAGCATTTAATTGATCTTGATTATTATGATAATAATATTTTATTCTTTTTTCTTTTTTCTTCTTCAAATATTGTTGTATAATTTCCCTTGTATCGTCAGTTGATCCGTCATCAGAAATTAAAAGTTCCCAGTTTTTATATGTTTGCATAACCACAGAGTCAAGAGCTTCTATGATACTTTCTGAATCATTATAAGTGGGCATAATAATTGTAAACTTCATATCTTTTCTCCTCGTAATTATCATATCAAAAATGTAGTAGAAAATCAAATGTTTTACATTAAATTTAAAGCAGCAATTAAAAAAACTCATTATAAAAATATTTAATATAATGAGCATGTTTTTATAAATTATTTATTTTCCAATGTTATTTTAGGTTTTAGCGAAAAGAAAATGTACAAATAATATATTGTTAAAAATGATGATACAGCTGGTGCACTAATAATATGCCCTGCAAAAAATCCTATACCTAATATTAGCAAAAACATTAAAATTGCATAACTTAAATTTAAATTCCATTTATAGCTTTTTGATTTAACGGATTTTATTAAACTGTATAGAAGAAATAAGTATGGGAAACACAAAATTAAAAAGCCAATTAACCCATAATGGTAAAAAATGTCAAAAAAATCCATTTCTGCTATTTTTATTTCTTGTTTTTCGGCATCATAAAAACCAATACCAAATAATTTATCTACTACATTAGCCTCCATATATTCTTTATTCATTTCCTTAACTTTAATATCTCGGTTACTTAATAGTTGTGATAAAAAACTTTCTTCTGGTTTAGGGGGCTGTTGCGGATTCGGTTGTATAGTTGTATTAGGAGGCACGGTTTCTACAATAGGCTGCTTCTCATTTTTAGAATTATATTCTTCAATATTTGCATACAATTTATCACCAAACGGAGAATATAAAATTGAATAAATAAGTATTATTATTAATAGAAAAGCCTTATTAATTACTTTTTTTCTCTTAAAGAGAATATATAATATTGCATATATAATTATAACCATTCCTAATCCAATTGTAGCTACTTTTGTAGCAATTGCTAATATAGTTAAAATCGAAATAAATGATATTATTAGAAACCAGATTTTGTGCTTTTCTAATAAAGAAAATGTTGCCGGATAAAGCATTAATAATATGGGTCCAACTTCATTTGCGGCATAAAACCAACCAACTAAACCATACTTTTCTCTAACATAAGAATTGAAACTTGATTGCAAAATTACGGGTAGTAGAATAAATATTATATAAAATATTAAACCTATTAAAAATATTTTTTGCCATTTTTTCGTGTCAAAGCCATATTCATCACATAAGTTTAACATTCCTAATATTAAAATTGGGAAATACATAAACTTAAATATTAAATTTGCTTCATTATAAAGTGCCCGTAATGTGAAATATTCTGGTTTTGTTAAAATGTATGTTATTGCAAATATCGCTAATATTGAAAAATATATTATAGTTAATTTCTTATATTTAGATTTTGATAGGAAGAAAACATACATTACTAAAAAAACAAGTAAAGATATTCGGACTATAACTCCAATTGTTAATGGGAAATCACCATACCTTGTCATTAAACCAGTAAGTAAATTAATTAATGGAAATAATAAAAATATAATATACATCGCTTTTATTTTTTTCATTTCATTATAAACTCCTTTGGGCTGCCTATATAAAAGTTTAACATAATTTTTTATATTCGACAATATTTTTTTATTCAGTATACTTTCCTTTTACTTTAATAAATTCTATTCCACGTTTGATTAGCGATCTAAACGATTTAAATAGAGCAAAGAAAAAAATAGTTAATATAATACCAGTTATAATTGCAAAAATTATTACATAAATCATCCACATAGTTACTTTAGAAAATTGTAACTCTAAATAATTAAAGGCAAATATAAATAGTAGATTGATTATTAGCACAATAAAATATATTACAAAATAATGAATTGGATTTCTTTTAAATATATTTTTAAATATATATATAGCATTGAATATAAATGTTGTAGCAAACCTTGAAAGAACTGTTCCTAATAGTACTCCCATTATGCCTAGCTTGTGAATTAGTGAAAAAGATATGATAATGTTTAATATGGCTTCTAGAATCGTTGCTTTTTTTGTTTCTTTAAATAAGCATAAACCATTTATTACTATTGTTGTTGCTTTATCTACAATTAATTGGAATAAAATTAGGCAAAATAGGGATAATGTAAAGTTTGTTACTACATATTCTTGCCCTACCCAAAATTTAATTAATGAATTTAAAAAACCGTACAGCATTATATTAATAAAACTAGCTATAAACAAGAAAAAAATGTACATTTCTGTAAACACCATATACTTTTTTTCTCCTTGTTCTTTAAACATTACATTAGCAAAACTTGGTGTAATTGCTGAAGAAACTAAAAAGACTATATCACCTAAAAATTTAGTGATATAATTATATGATGAGTATATAATAACACTAATTGGATTAATAAAAGTTGAAATTAAAATAATGTCTGTATTTGAATTTAAAAGATCCGCACCTTTTCTCCAAATCATATCTTTCGTTCCCTTTAAATAACTTTTATTAAATTTTTTATTATCTTTTAGCCATGGATATTCTTTAAATATTTTTTTATTAATGATTAAATCTACTACAACTGTTAAAACAATACCTGGAATTAAAATAAAGAGATAGTCTACACCTAATAATACTAGGATTATTTCAATTATAGTTTCTGCTATTCTTATACTTTTAACTCCTAAATTAATTTTATATGACTTTTGATCAGCTTCAATTACGAAACGTGGAGCTATAAAGAAATAATCAACAATATTTCTGATTATAAATATAAGGAATATAAGCTGTATATATCCAATAGGCAAATCTGCTTTTGTAAAAAAATGAACAAAAAAGCTGATAATTAGTGCTATTATAAAGATTATTGAGCCAATGATACTATAAAATCTTTTTGATGTACTATAAATGTCGTTAATTTCTTTAGTATCATTTTTTGCAAATGCACTATAAAGTTTTTTATTGAGTAATAAACTAAATCCAATATCTGTAATAGCAAGATAACTAAATATTTGATAAAATAGTTGATTTAGTGAATAAACATCATTACTAAGACCGTTTACAAAAATTCTAATTTTTACAAAGCCTAAAATTCCAACTATTAAAGTTAAACTAACAGACGTAATGATATTTTTAAGAGTGTTTTTTGTACGCATTTTTATCATCCCCACTATTCTTTGATATCAAAATTACCACAATTCAGATTTTCGACAAATCTTTTTGTGGCTTGACCATCATTTAAGTAATTAAATTTTTTATTGAATTTTTTTAATTTTTTCTCATATCCAGTAAAACTAGTATCTAAATTTTTTAAAGTATTATAAAGTTCTTTTTCTGTATAACATATTGGTCCTGGCATTATTTTTTGATAATCGATTACAATTCCTGGATAAGTACTATATTTTTCATAATCATATGGATACAGAATAATTTTTTTATCCGTTAATGCAAATTCATAGATTGATGCTGAATAATCTGATATTAATATATCAGTTATTGGGTATAAATCTACTATATCAGGTACATTTTCGCAATTTATAAAATTAGAATTCTTAAAAATATTTTTATCAGTTTTAGAGTTTAATAGTGGATGCAATCTTACTAAAAACACATAGTCTTGTAATTCACATAGCGATTCAATATTTAATTTTATGTTTTCCTTTCCTAATAAATCTTCACGATACGTTGGTGCATATAATACTATTTTTTTATCTAAAGGAATATTATACTTCTTTTTTAAATTTTCAATTTCATCTGATGATAGTTTTTTAGATCTTGCAATTGGATCTGTGCTGGGTATGCCTAATCTAAAAATCTTTTGGTCAAATCCTGTTGAATTTTTTATCTGCGTTTCTTCTTCTTCACACATAGATATATATATATCCCAGTCCTGAATATGTTTTAATTTATTTTCTGTATGCTCTTTTCTATATTCATCTATTTCTAGTCCCATCTTTTTTACAGGTCCGTGACCATGGAATGTTTGAATATAAATTTGAGATTTTTTCTTTTTTAATACTGGATTTACACTGTCGCTCATTATCCAATATTTAGCTTTTGAGATATAATATAAAGATTTCAATGTCCGGTGATAACATATATCTTTGCTGTCTAATTTATCAATTTCTGTACCTTTATATACCATGTATTTCATATTAAATTTTGAATTGCAATTTTTCTTCAAGTATAAGTATATTTCTCTTGGATTTCCATCAACTCTATTTCTACTAGAAAAAAAGACAATATGATTATCTTCTACTTTAAAAATCTTAAAAAATAGATTTAAAAAGAAAATTATAATGTTTTTCATTTTACGCCTTTCATATATTCTTTATATTTTTTTAAGGCATCAACTAGAGTTTGATTTTCTTTTTCTGTTTTTACGGCAATCCTAATAAAACTTTCATTATCAAAGCCTTTTTTGCTCGATAAATCTTTAATTAATAAATTATATTTTTCTAATAAATATAGTGTTAAATCCTGTGAATCCATATCAATTAATTTAACCATAACATAATTTGCCTGAGAAGCATAAACTTCTATGAATTCTAATTTTTTTAGTTGTTCTATAAATTTTTTCCTTGTTTCACATATTTTATTGCATGCTATCTCATAGTTTTTACTAAACGGAACAAATATTTGCAAAAAATATTCTGCAAAAGAATTAATATTCCAAACAGGCATATTATCTTTAAATTCTTTTAAAAATTCCTTATTTGATGAAGCTAGAACGCCTAATCTTAAACCTGGTATGCCATAAGATTTACTTATGCTTTTTATGACGATTAAATTTTCATATTTATCTAAAATCTTGTCATCAATTAAGGTATAGCGTAATTCTGGTTCAGCAAAATCAATAAATGACTCATCAAAAATAATTATTTTATTTTTAGCATTATATTTGTCTATTACTTCTAGTATATCTTCATATTTTATAAAGCTTCCACTTGGATTATCAGGATTTATAATAACTAAAGCATCTATTTTATCAATATACTGTAACAAATAATCTTTTGTTAATTGATAGTTATTTTCTTTTGTGTTTAAAAATACTATTTCAGTGTTTGGTAAACATCTAACATACTCATTAAAAGTAGGAAATGGAATTCCAATCTTTCCTTTTAATATCACTTTTAGTTGATTAATTAATTCTGCAGCACCATTTCCAACTAGTAGTTTGCTTTCATCGACATTGTTAAAAAAACGTGATATGCAATTACTTTGTATACTCATTGTAGAAGGATAATCTACTAATAAATTTTCAAAATTGTATTTCATTTTATCAATCATTGCTTGCGTAGGAAAATACGGATTTACTAAATAGCAAAAATCAATCAGCTCTTTAAATCTCCAATATCCGCCAAATCTTTTTTGATACAATTCTAGTTGTTGCTTTCCGCTCGAAAAAAACAAAGTTGCAATGTCTAGATCTTGACAATCATCTATTTCATACCACTTTTCTTTGGTTATTTTAAATGCTTTTATCCCTGATTTTGGAATAGACGAAATAACTTTTAATACTAATTCATAGTAATCATTTTTACCATAAGCATTTATATATGCCTCTAAAAAAGGAAGATAATAATTATTTAAGTATTCTTTACTAAATTTATAAATATTTACCGTTTTATAATATTTATTTATATCACTATAATTAAAATCAGCTTTTTCAATAAACTCTATAATATTATCATTTTCATCTATCGTAACTACAGTACCATCCATCCATTCATCATATTTGGCAACTACAGCAGCATTTGTATATGGTGAATTTACTAATTTTTTTATTATATTTTGTTCATATATTAAATCTGATTCTAACAAAATGGTATCATCTTGACATAATTGATCTTTTGCCATATATAATGAATAAATATTATTAGTTGAATCATAGTCATTATTATCTATAAAGGTAATTTTTATTTTTTTATCTAGGTTATGTTTTTTTATATATTTTTTTAAATAATCTTTTTTATATCCTACTACTAATAATAGACTATGAATGTTTGCTTCTAGTAAGGCATCTATTGCTCTTTCTAATAGAGAAATCCCGTTGATCTCTAACATGCACTTCGTATTATTTTTTGTATATTTTCCTAATCTCTTGCCTTTACCGGCCGCTAACATGATTGCTTGCATACTTCTTTCTCCTTTATACCCACTTTTTTTCCTGTGGTGCTTTTAAGTCAATTTCTTTCGTTTTTTCATTTTTGCACATATCATATATTTTTTTAGCAAAATAAATATCGAATATGGAATTACCTATATTATAAGCCATTATTTTTTCTTTATTATCTTTTCTGCCGAGATCTTTATTTGTTAAGACTTCTGATAATTCATGTACTTCCTTAAATTTATCAAAATACTTAAATCCTTGTACATGGCCGATATCATCGACTATAAATTTATCAAAAAACAAGTCACAATTTTGAAAGCCTAAAGTGTGGATTGGTACGACTAAGCAACCATCTTTAAACCATTCATCTTTGCCAAAATTTATATCTGTACTGGTTACGCAAGAAACTATGATATCACTATTTTTTATTAAATCTTCATAATTATCGACTATATTAAAGTTAATATTTTTACAATGTTGAAATCGTTCTAAAAATCTTTCAGCCTGGTCTTTATATTTATATACTTTTAAATTTATTTTGTCCTTTATTCTTTTTGAAAAAATGTTCATGAAAGCATAGGCAATATTCCCTAGACCTATAATTGCTACATTTTTGTAATCTTCAATTGCTAATGTTTCAATAGCTAAAACTGCTACTGCTGCAGTACGATAGGCAGTAATAATATTTCCATCTAATAAAGCTAAATTTTGTCCTGTATTAGAATCATATAGTATTATTTGACTATCTAATGCCGGTTTCCTTTCAGGATATCTGCTTACGATTTTAACTCCTGCCACATTTAGCGAATCAATTATTGAAGGCATTACATTAATAAAAATATGGCCTTCTTTTTTCATACTAATTTTTGGTGGTAACTGGCAATTTTTTTTATCTAGAAAAACTTGCTTAGTCCACTCCATATATTCATCTGTGCTTAAATTTAGATTCTTAATCATTTCAAAATCAATTATTTTCATTTGTTCCTCCAATTTTTTATATAAGTATTATAACATATTTAATAATCCGTTTAAAGTTTAAATCATTTTTTATATTGTTATATAAATATAATTTTAAAAATTACCTATGTTACTATTTAAGAAATAATATGAAGCATAAAATTCATTTTTCAATATTTCAAATTATTTGCCCAATAGTAATTTATGTTAGTAAATTCATTTATATTTTCTTGATAATGACTAAGTGAAGCAGAAATATACTTTCCATCTTCTTTATAGTAAATCGGATTAATTACATCTATTTTTTCTTTTAAATCATCAGTATATTTTAGATATTCATTACCTTCATAATCAATATATTCAAATAGTTCATTCATTAGGAAGTTAGGACTTATTGTATCTAATTTGCCGATAAAATCTTTATCAAATACTTTTTTTGCTTGATCATTAGCATGAATTACATAAGGAATACTATAATAATTTTCAAAACCTTCAATTGTTGATATATCCATGTTTATTCCCAATTCTTCATATATATAGTTTCCTTCTCCTAGGTATGGATTATGATCTCCAAAGAATATTAATATAGTTGGTTCCTCATAATTATCTAAGAAATTCACTAACTCATATAAAGCATCAGTTGAATCTTTTATTCCTGATAAGTAATTATTAAATGTATTATACCCTTCTTCGCTGTATCCTAAATTCTCTATATAAGTTTCTTCAGCTGGTGTTGCTGAATAAGGACCATGATTTTGATAAGTTACAGTGAAGTTAAAATAATTATTACCCTTTTTATTTATTTCTTGAAGGCGATTAGTAAGTTCAGAATATAGTTCGTGATCATCAGCTGCACCTCCCCAGCCACTATAAATACCAAATTTATTTTCATAATTCCAATAAGTATCAAAACCTAAGTTTGCATTAACTGTATTTCTATTATAAAAAGCTCCATAAATTGGGTGCATAGCTTCTACTATATATCCTTGTTCTTTAAAATATCTTGCATAAGAATTAGTTGGTTTTCTAAATGACGGAAAAGCATTGTATCCTGTAATAAAACGTCGCTCAGTATTTACTGTTCCGCCACCAAATATATCGACAATAATATTACCATATAAAGAATTTTCTTTTATTTCTTCTAATTTACCATAAACATCGCTTGTAAATTCAATAGTATCAAATTTTGAAAAATCATTATATGCCTCTAACATAATTGCAATAATATTTACTTTTTTATCTTCCGGAATATTCTCATATGTATAGTTATTTAATATTTCTTTGGCTTCTTCTTCATTATAGCCAGCTGGTTTGCTATCTAAAATTTCCGTGCTGCTATAAATAAATGGATAAATAAGTCCTCTTATTTGTGATTGTCTTGTAGAAATCCAAATATTTATATTTGAAGTGTTTCCTATGCTATTATAAATATCGCTATTAGTGTAAATGTTTTGATAAGTAAAATAACTGATTATTAATAATGCAATAGCGATGGGAATAGTTATTATTGCTTTTAGGTTAATTTTCTTATAGTTCTTTTTTAGCCAAAGAACTATTATTAAGCATAGTAATATACATATAACTGTATACCATCTTACAATAACATCGTATCTGCTAGTCATTAATAATGCTTCTTTAAAGTAGGAAATATCCTCAATTTTAAAGACATCGTCTCGATAATATAACTTTGTTTTATTAATTATACCTATCAAGAAAACAAAAAATGAAGCAATTCCAAAAGAAAGCCATAACCTTTTAGTAAGAAACAAGAAAATAAGTATTACTAACAAAATAGGAAATAGATTTAACATTAATAATTTCGGCTCATTTAAATAATTATTAATCATACTTGTATCTAAATAAACTGTGGTAAAAGTAAAGGAAATAAGCAATAATAAAATTGATAGAACGATCGGCATAGCACATCTAAATATTACCCTTAAAACTTTATTGTTTTTATATTGTATGAAGATTTTTCCTTTTTTTACATATGTATATTTTGATTGAAACAAACTACTGTTTTTAAACTTGTGATAATAGGCTTCTTGGTACTTAGTATTGTTATGCGTTATTTGATCTGAATAATCATTTAAATCTAGTTCATACTTATCATTCATTTTACTAGCGATTAAGGTCTCTTTCTTTAAAAATGGTTTTACAATTATTTCTGGGCTTTGAGTAATAATTGTATTATCAGACGAGTAATGATCTTGATACCATTCGTTTAATTTTTTTTGATGAGTAACCTTAAATTTCTCAATAACATTATTCAAATTTTTTACATGTTTAATATAAACATGATATTTTTTGGATTTATTAATTTCAGCTTTTGTGGATATAAAACTTAATAAATAAAGCAAAATATGTAAAAAAATATAAATACAAAGCTTTTTGTTTTTGCGGCAACAAAATAGAAAAAAATCTCGATCAATATTTCCCTTATATACTATTTTGGAAAATTCATATATATTTTTCATCATAATCTCTCCCTTTAAATTAAAGATATTTTACCATAAATTACGTTTCTTATCAAATTATTATATTAATTGTTCATTAAGACATTGATAATAGTTTTTGTGAAATTCATCTAATTTAAAGGGAATACCATTGCATCTATTTCCCAAGATTTAATATCATTTTAATTAATTTTATGTACTTTAAATTCTACACTATTATTAAAAAAACATATACTTCTAATATCAAAAAGTATATGTTTACTCTAGCAATAAACACTCTATAAAAAAGTTTTGCATGTGAAATTTCAGTTAGTTTCTTTTATATCTTTAAATCATTATTGTTTAATTCATTGTTTTTATTTAATAATAAATTTTCAAAAAACATTTTTAAATATTTTTTATCTGCTTTTATACCTTTGCTATAATTTGTATAATTTGCTCTTACTAAGGCATTTCTAAAATATTTTGACTTATCTTTGAATAATTCGTTATTCACTTTAAATCCCATACTAATTAAATATTTTTGAATAAAAACTGCTGTCGTTCTTGTATTTCCTTCACAAAAAGGATGTACTTGCCATATTCTTGAGGTAAACTCGCAAATTCTATCTATTAATTCTTCTTTACTAAAATTAATATAGTCTTGTTCTTTTTCTTCATTAAAATCATACTTTAAAGTTTCTTCTATTAAATCATAAGACTGATAAGTAACAGTATCATTATTTAATATTGGTTCATCTTTAGTTATATTATATAATCTAAAAATACCAGGATTATATTTTTCTTTATTCAAATTACAAAATAATTTTGATGATAATTTTTTAAAGTTAAATAATCAAATCTAAAAGACTTATTACTTAGTATTTCATAAATAGCAACAGAAACTTCATCAGCTTCTTCTTCATCGTCATTATGATTATATTTATTCTTCTTATAATGAGTTGTTATCTCTTCTTTAACTTGTTGATATGTTTTTTTGCCGCTTATATGACTTGCAGATAATTCAATCATATATTTAGAAGGTTTTAGTTCATCCACTTCCTGAAGTCCGAAGGCAATATCCCAATATAATTCTTTTATTTTAGAATTCTTTTCATCTTCTACTTTATCATAAATAATCTCATCCATTTAATAATTCTCCTATCTATTTTGTTTTGTTCATTAAGTAGCAGTAGCACTTTTTAATATCTTTACCTAAAATAATTAATAAAACTATATGGCAGTGTTGCTAGTTTGGATAAAGCTAATAACAAAGATTTATCTTGATAGGCTTTTAAGGGTTTCATTAGTTTTTCTTTTTTTACTAGTTCATATAATTTATTTAATTCTTCCTCTGATCTAAATAGCGATGATATTAAAATAAATTCAACTATAAAAGTTATGATAAAAAGAACTAAGCCTAAACGAATTACTAGTATGTTATTAGCAAAAGTTCCTAATATAATAAATAAGTAACTTGCTATTACTAAAAACGAATTCACTTTGTGACCAGTGCTTACGTTTTTTCTTTCTGGGTCTGTTTCTAGAGCAACATTAAAAGCAGTTACTCCCGCATAAATAGTCTCACCATCAAAGACATCTGGGGATAATTTAATTACATTTCTATCTTTATTATAATGATCTAAATATTTGCCATTTTTTTTAATGATATGAGGTTCTTCTTGACAAAACTTGGAAGATACTTTTCTTGCTATTTCAAAACCTGATAAATTCGTTTCATTTTTTATATTCTTTGTTGTTTTTACAACACTTCTATAAAGCATATTAATTAAAATAATTAAGCCAACAACTATTATAAATATTATATCTATGATTATTCCCATTATTTTACCTCGTAAATGGTTCCATCTCTCGTATCTTTTAAAGTAATACCCATACCTGCTAATTCATCACGAATAGAATCTGCTAGGGCATAGTCTTTATTTTTCTTAGCATCATTTCTTTTTTCTATCATCTCTTTGATGTATTCTTCATCAATATTTTTTTCGTCTTTCTTTAGTAAATCTAATGATAACACTGCATCCATTTTTTCTATTACTTTAATCTTTGTGGTATCATTTGTATCAGCTTTTAATAAATCATAAAGTAAAGTAATAGCATTCGCAGTATTCATGTCATCTTCTAGGCATTTGCTAAACTTGGTAACGTACGTTTTTAATACATCTTCATCTATATTACCATCATTTTTTAAACTAGCTATTCTTGATTTTAGTTTTTTATAGGCATTTTCAGCTCCAGAAAGTGATTCAAAGCTAAAAGTTAGTTGCTTTCTATAATGACTAAGTAGTACCATAAAACGATAACTTAGAGGATTAAATCCTTCTTCTTCTAGAAATGATACAGTTAATACTTTTCCTTTTGATTTGCTCATTTTACCAGATGCATCATTTAAGTGTTCGCCGTGTACCCAATATTTACACCAATCATGTCCTATGTAAGCCTCACTTTGAGCTATTTCATTAGTATGATGGGGAAATATGTTATCAACTCCACCACAGTGAATATCTAAATATTCCCCTAAATATTTTAAAGATATTCCAGAACATTCGATATGCCAGCCTGGGTAACCTTTACCAAAAGGACTATCCCATTTTAATTCTTGGTCTTCATATTTTGATTTAGTAAACCATAAGACAAAATCTGTTTTATTTTTTTTGTTTGTATCTTCTTCAACAGTCTCTCTTACCCCACTTATTAGTTCTTCTCCAACATGATTAGTAAGTTTGTAATAATCATCTAGTTTTGATGTATCAAAATAAACATTTCCACCAGTTTGATATGCATAACCTGTATCTAATAATTTGGTAATTATTTTAATATATTCCTCTATATTGTTTGTAGCAGGACTTACAATATCAGGTTTTTTGATATTTAATTTTTCGGTATCTTTGAAAAATGCTTCGGTGTAAAATTTGGCTATATCAAGTACGGTTTTATGCTCCTTTTTGGCACTATTTACCATTTTATCATCGCCAGTATCAGCATCACTTGTTAAATGACCAACGTCTGTAATATTCATAACTCTTGTTACATCATAGCCTAAAAAGCGAAGTGTTTTTTCTAATATATCTTCCATAATATAGGTTCTTAAATTACCAATATGAGCATAACTATATACTGTTGGTCCACAAGTATACATTCTTACAACTTTATCTTCCCAGGGAACAAAGTCTTCTATTTTTCTTGTCAATGTATTGTAAAGTTTCATAATCATTTCCTTTCTTGTTATTATTATATTATAAAGTTTAAAGAAAGAAAAGATTTACTTATAAAGATAGAGCTATTTTATTGGGTAACGATTGTTATTTATCATTTTATTAAAGTTTTTCTTTGATTTTGGATATAAATTATCTTATTTTTCAAATACTATAAATGTGATTATATGAAATTAGAACAAAGAGCACTATTGATACATATATTAGTAAATATTTTACTTATTATAGCAAAAGTTATAATTGGGTTTTTCTTTCATGTCTATTTATTAGTAGTGGATGCTATATATACGGGCAGTGATTTTTTGTTTAACATTCTTACTTGGATTGGTATTAAGATTGGAAATAAAAAAGCTTGCAAAAAATATCCATATGGATATGGGAAAATCTTTTATGTTGTGTTACTAATAATTAACTTGATTAGTATCATAGTTGGTATAGTTATATTAGTGTTAAGTTTTTTTATAGAATATCAAGTAAGTTCTATTTGGATAGTCTTTTTTCTTTTAGTTTTTATAATCATTAAATTTGGAAGTGCACATTATTTATATGTTGTTGCTAAAAAAAGAGAAAATGACCTCTTATTATCTTCGAGTGTTATATCTAAAATGGAAGTTTATTCTACTATTCTACTTATTTTTATTCTTTTTTTAAATCAGTTTTTCCCAATGTTTAATATGATTGGAAGTATTTTTATTGCTAGTATTCTTATTATTCAAAGTTTTTTATCAATTATAAAAAATAGTTGTATGCTTCTTGGAACATTAGAAGAAGATACCGTTTTAGAAGAAAAAGTATTACAAGCTGTGGATAAATATAAAGTTATTAACATTTCTGATATTAAATTTATTAAGATTGGCTCTTATTATCAAGTTATTTTAAAAGTTAAAGTAAACAAAAATATTAAAGTAAGAGAGCTTCTTAATATTGAAAATAAAATAAAAAAAGAACTTAAAAAGTATCGATTTAAGTTCATTCATTTTCAGTTACTTTGATTATTGTAAGAATAAAATTAGTGATATGATAAAAAATAATATTCCTAAAATTAAAGTTAGACGACTTATAAATAGTTCAAAGCCTCTTTCTTTCATATTTTGAAATAACATATCATTACCACCAGTTATTATTTGACCAGCACTGCTTGCTTTATTTCCTTGAAGTAATACTACAACAATCAATAAAACAGATATTACTAGTAAAATTGTTTCTAACATAAACATCATTCCTTTTTGATTAGTAGATATAGTATATCACAGTTTTTTAGTTAAAACAACTATAAGTTTTTGGGCACTTAATTTTATAT
>CANUCD010000002.1 GCA_947856335.1 uncultured Bacilli bacterium
TGATGTAAGCTTTACAGGAGAGGGAACAACCAGTAATCCATATGAAGTTGCGTGAAACTTCAAGAATGAATATATATAGAGAAAGATTATCGCCGCAACTTTGGTAGGGCAAGTGGCGATATTAAAATTAAACATTATATGAAGTATTATTTCTTGCCTATACAGCTTATTTTTAGATTATTCCATATTAAATAAAGTTATATTTATGTATGGGCAAGAAGAAAAGAAATCATAAGAAGTATTATGGTTTCTTTTATTTTCTTTTTAGTTTAATATTTTTACCAATTGAACCACCTAGTATACCACTAATAATAAGTATTATATAATATATTAGTCTATCTATATTAAAAGGACTTTTAAAGAAGATAATATTTATAAGTATTAGTAATAAAACAAAAGATAAACTTAGTTTTAAACCTAGTATAATACCTCTTTTATTTGATTTATGAGCAAAAAGTAGGGGTATTACAAAAAAACTTATAGCAGTTAATATAACAGATATTTTATTTACTGTAATACTATTTATATTTGTTAGATTGATAATGGAAGTAATAAGTGCTAAAAGTATTATAAAGATAAAAAATATGCCAAAAGCTTTTAAATAACTAAATAATGTATTCATTTAAATCACCTAATAAATTATATTATATTTATAAATAATTATTCTATTGTTTAAAATAATAATGGTTTAAACATAATATAGATAGGTGATTTAAATGGAATTATTTACGGTTATGTTTAGAACTTTATTCTTTTATTTTTTTATTACTTTAGCATATCGTATTATGGGTAAAAGAGAAGTAGGACAATTAGGTATTATTGATTTAATAGTATCTATTTTAATAGCAGAGTTAGTAGCAATTAGTATTGAAAATAGTAATGATTCTATTATGCTTACTATAGCTCCTATTTTATTACTAGTTATACTTGAATTATTGCTAGCATATATTTCTATTAAATCAAGAACATTTAGAACAATATTTGGGGGTAAACCATCTTTAATTATTGTAAATGGAAAGATTAACTATCATGAGATGGTAAAACAAAGATATAGTCTTGATGATTTACTTTTAAGTTTAAGACAAAAAGAAATAAGAAATATTGAAGAAGTAGAATATGCTTTTTTAGAGCCTAATGGTAAATTATCTATATTTAAATATAATTTCTTTAAAATAAAAAGTTCTTATCCTATGCCTTTAATTGTAGATGGGACAATACAGGATAAAGCTTTAAAATATATTCATAAGAATAAGATATGGTTAGAAAATGAATTGAAGAAGAAAAAATTAAAATTAAAAGATGTATTTTATGCTTTTTATAAAGGGGGTAAAATATATTTAGTTAAAAGAGATGAAACTATTAAGTAATATTATTTATTGTAAATAAGATGTAAATAAAGTAATATCTTTTTCATAGATATTTGCTTTTTATTTGGAGGAATAGACGAAGTGTTTATTTTTTGATAAAATAATAGTGGTGATATTTATGATTAAAACTATATTTATGGGGACGCCTTTATTTGCTGTTCCTATATTAAAGGCTTTAAGTGAAAATACAGAGGTTATACTTGTTGTAACTCAACCAGATAAGTATGTAGGAAGAAAAAAGATTAAGACTTGTTCACCTGTAAAAAATTGGGCACTTGAAAATAATATACCAGTTTTTCAACCAAATAAAATAAGAGAAGATTATGATGATATTATTAAGTTAAAGCCTGATTTAATTGTTACTTGTGCATATGGACAAATTCTTCCTAAAGAAATACTTGATGCACCACCTTTAGGATGTATCAATATTCATGCTTCTTTACTTCCTAAATATCGGGGAGGAGCTCCTATTCATCATGCTATTATGAATGGGGATGATAAAACAGGTATTAGTATTATGTATATGGATGAGGCTATGGATACAGGAGATATTATAGAAGAAGCATCTCTTCCTATATTAGATGAAGATACTTTAGGAACACTTTCACATAAATTAAGTTTACTTGGGGCAGCTATATTAAATGATGTTTTACCTAGTATAATTACTAAGAGTAATAGACGTATAAAACAGGATGAGGCAAGTGCAACATATGCTTATACTATTAAAAGAGAAGATGAACACTTAGACTTTCATAAAAGTGCTTTAGAAGTATTTAATAAAGTAAGAGCATTAAATCCTGAACCTTATGCTTATATTATCTTAAATGATGAAGAGATGAAAATTATTGATGGGTATATTGGGTGTGAAAGTAATGCTTTTATAGGAAGTATATGTGATATTAAAAAAGATGCAATTGGTATTAAGTGTTTAGATAAAGTGTTTTATGTTACTGAAGTAAAACCATTTGGTAAAAAAAAGATGAAAGTACAAGATTACTTAAATGGGGTTAATAAAGAAAAACTTAAAGATAGTATAGTAAAGTAGGTGGAGTATGAAAAATAGTAAAAAAGAAAAAAAGCCAAGTAAATTTAAAGCTTGGCGAAAAAAAATGAAATCTACGCCTAAGGGAAGAGCATATTTAAAACTTATATATTGGGGTATATTCTTTGTTTTTTTATTTATCTTTTTAGCTGTTGCTCAACTATTTAGAAGTGATTATGATATTAGTAAGGATGATTTAAATATTAAAGAGCCAACTAATGAGGTAGTACCTAAAACAATTGAAGAGATGGAACAAATATTATTAAATGGTAAGTATGATTATACTTATGATATACATATTTATGATAATAGTTATTTATTTGATGGAACAAAATATGATACTTATCAGGAGGGATATTTAAGTGTTGCAACAACAGTAAATAATACAATTCCTTATTATATTGATGATACAGGTATATATCAAAATAATATTAACGGAAAAGTTCCTATTACTAATTTATATGATGGTTTAGATACTAATATTATGAATTTAGAAGTGTTATTAAGTACAATGAATAATCTTACTCTTATTAAAGATACACATATTAGTAGTTATTCTTCTTATACTTGTGAAGATAATACTTATATTTATACAATGAATATTAGTCCTGATGGGAATACTATAACAGATATATCAGTAGTATCTTTAGATGGAAATAGTACTTATTTATTTACTTTTGTTTATGAAGAGGATAGTTATGAGTAATTTATTTAATTATACTAAAGAAGAGTTAGAAAAATACTTTTTAGAGATAGGTGAAAAAAAGTTTAGGGCAACACAAGTATATGAATGGTTGTATCAAAAAAGAGTTTATGATATAGATATGTTTAGTAATATTAAAAAAGAGATAAGAGAAGAGTTGAAAAAACAATTTAATACAGATTTTATTAGTATTGTAGATAGACAAGATGATTTATTAACTCATAAGTATTTATTTAAGTTAAAAGATAATGAATATATAGAAGCAGTTATTATGAAACATGATTATGGTGTAAGTATATGTGTTTCAAGTGAAGTAGGATGTAATATGGGTTGTGCTTTTTGTGAATCAGGAAGACTTAAAAAGGTAAGAAATTTAGATGTTTATGAGATGGTAGAACAAATAATACTAATAGAAGAAGATTTGAAGGTAAGAATTAGTAGTGTTGTTATTATGGGTATTGGAGAACCTTTAGATAACTATGATAATGTTATATCATTTATTAAGATTATAAATGATGCTAAAGCTCTTAGTATTGGAGCTAGACATATTACTTTATCTACTTGTGGTATTATTCCTAAAATTTATGAATTATCTAAATTACCAATTCAAATAAACTTAGCTATTTCTTTTCATGCTCCAACTGATGAGTTGCGAAGTAAACTTATGCCTGTAAACAAAGTGTATAGTATTACCCCTTTAATTCAAGCAATTAAAGATTATTTACAAGTTACAAGTAGACGAGTAACGATTGAATATGTTATGCTTAATAATGTAAATGATAGTGTTATGTATGCTAATACATTAGCAGATTTATTTAAGGGAATGAATATTTATGTTAATTTAATTCCTTATAATGAGACTAATCATTTAGAATTTTCAAGAAGTAGTAAGAAAAAGATAAATATATTTTATGATACATTAAAAAAAAGAGGTATCAATGTTACCGTAAGAAAGGAATTTGGTAGTAATATTGATGCTGCTTGTGGACAATTAAGAGGGAGAAAAAACATATGAAATCATTTTACTTAACAGATACAGGAAAGATAAGAACTCATAATGAAGATTCTGTTACGATTTTAAAGAATGCTAGTAATGAGTATTTAATGGTAGTTTGTGATGGAATGGGGGGACATCGTAAGGGTGAGGTTGCATCTTCTATGGCAATAACAGCGCTTGGAAGTAGATTTAATAAAATATCTTCTATTGGTTCTAAATTAGATGCAGTAAATTGGTTAAATGATAGTGTTAGTGAAATCAATAAAAGTATTTTAGAGTATGCTAGTAATAATCCTGATTCAGTGGGTATGGGGACAACGATTGTTGTAGCACTACTTACTCATGATTATCTTATTTTTGGTAATATTGGTGATTCATCAGGTTTTGTTATGAAAAATGGTGGACTTCATAAAGTAACCAAAGATCATACTTTAGTTAATCTTTTAGTACAAGCTGGTAATTTAACTGAAGAAGAAGCTAAATTTCATCCTAAAAGAAATGTTTTAATGAAAGCTTTAGGGGCTGCTAGTAATGTTGAGTTAGATATTTTTGATGTAGATATGACGATTGATGCTATTTTACTATGTAGTGATGGTTTAACAACAATGCTTACAAAAGAACAAATAGAAAAAGTATTAAATGATACAGAGTTAGATATAGAAGAAAAGGTAAGTAAACTAATTAGGAAATGCAATGCTAGAGGGGGAACAGATAATATATCTATTGCATATTTACTAATCAATGAAGGGAGTAAAGAATCATGATAATGAAAGGGCAAAAAATTAGCGACCGTTATCAAATTATTAAATCTATTGGTGAGGGTGGAATGGCTAATGTTTATTTAGCATATGATACTATTCTTGATAGAAATGTTGCTGTTAAAGTGCTAAGAGGAGATTTATCAAATGATGAGAAGTTTGTTAGACGATTTCAAAGAGAAGCTTTAGCAGCATCAAGTCTAACTCATCCTAATATTGTAGAAGTATATGATGTTGGGGAAGATAATGGTGAGTATTATATTGTCATGGAATATATTGAAGGTAAACACTTAAAGAATTTACTTAAGAAGAGGGGTAAACTTACTTTAAGTGAAGCAGTCGATATTATGCTTCAAATTACTGATGGTATGGCTGCAGCTCATGATTCTTATATTATTCATAGAGATATTAAACCTCAAAATATTATGATATTAGAAAATGGTTTAGTTAAAATAACTGACTTTGGAATTGCGATGGCTATGAATGCAACACAGCTTACACAGACAAATTCAGTTATGGGTAGTGTTCATTACTTACCACCTGAACAAGCAAGTGGGCAAGGTTCAACTTTACAAAGCGATATATATTCGATGGGTATAGTTATGTATGAACTCTTAACAGGAGAGTTACCATTTAAGGGAGATAATGCTGTTGAAATAGCTCTTAAACATTTAAAAGAACCAATACCTGATATTAGAGAAAAGGTAAGTAATATTCCTAATAGTATATATAATATTATTAAAAAAGCTACGGCTAAAAATCCTAAAAATAGATATCATGATGCTAGAGAGATGCATGATGATTTACTAACGTGTTTAGATGATACAAGAAGAGATGAAGCACTTATTTCCTTTAAATATCCAGAGCAAGATGCAGATGATACTAAGATTATGAAAATGGTTAAGGAAAATAAAAAAGAAGAAGAAAAGAAAAATAAAGTGGCAGATGAAGTAATTGCCAAAAAGATAACGGGTGATGATTTGAAAAAGCAAAATAAATTACTAATTATACTTGCCTTTATATTTACGGGTTTAGTTGTAGGTATTACAGCTCTTATAGTATTTATTCCTATGCTTACAGGTAGTAAACAAATTAAAGTGCCTGATGTATCTGGATTAACAGTAAGTGAGGCAATAGATGTTTTACAAGATAAAGGTTTTGTTGTTTCTGATGAACAAAGAGAAGTTGCATCTTCTTTGATTGAAGAGGGAAGAGTTGTTAGAACAAGTCCTGCTATAGGTAGTGAGAGAAAAGATGGGACTACTGTTACTTTATATGTATCACTTGGAGATACCCAAATAGAAATAGAAGACTATACTGGGGCAAGTTACTTGGAAGTAAAGGGAAGACTTGAGGCATTAGGATTATTTGTTTTAATTGAAAAAGAAGAAGTTGAGGAAACAGAAGAAGAGAAATATGAAGATGGAGAAATTATAGGTCAATCAATTGAAGCAGGAGAAAAAGTTTCAGCTGGTACAAATATTACTCTTTATATACCTGATGTTATTACATATTATCCTGATTTTACAAATGGAGATTATACAGTAGATGATGTAGAGGATTTTGCTGATACTTATGAACTTGATTTAAAAATTGAGTATGAAGCAACAAATGAACAAGCTCCAGGGACAATTATTAAGCAAGATAGACCAACTACCCAAAGAGTAGTCGCTGGACAAGCACTTAAAATAACGATTGCTGAGGCACTAGAAGAATCATCTGGGGAAGAAAACCCAGAATGTGAGAATGGTTTATGCTAAAGGGAATGATTGTTAAAAATATTAGTAATATATATAGAGTTCAAGTAGATAATAAATATTATGATTGTGAAGCAAGAGGGAAATTTAGAAAAAAGGGAATTACCCCTCTTGTTGGTGATTTTGTTTTGTTTGATGAACAAAATAAATATATATTAGATATTTTACCTAGAAAAAATGAACTTGATAGACCAAGTATTAGTAATATAGATATTGCTTTATTAGTTACAAGTGTAAAAAAACCAGATTTATCTTTATATTTATTAGATAAGTTACTTACAGTTGTTTATTTAAAAAATGTAATACCAGTTATATGTTTTACTAAACTTGATTGTTTAGATAAAAAAGAGTTAAAAAGTATTAAAAATATAAAGAAATATTATGAAAAACTTGGTATAAAAGTATTTAATAATCAAAAATTAGGGAAGTTACTTAAATATTTAAAAGGAAAAACAGTTGTTTTAACAGGACAAACAGGAGCAGGTAAATCAAGTTTATTAAATGCGATAAGTCCTAGTCTTAATTTAAAGACGGGAGAAATAAGTGATGCTTTAGGAAGAGGGAAGCATACTACTAGACACACAGAGTTTTATTTAATTCGTGATATTTTAATCGCTGATACTCCTGGTTTTTCAGCTCTAGATTTAAAAGAATTTAGTAAAGAAGATATAAGGGATGCGTTTTTAGAGTTTAAAAGTTATCAGTGTGAATATAAAAATTGTATGCATGATAAAGAAGAGTGTTGTAAAGTAAAACAAGCTGTAGAGGAAGGTAAAATATTAAAGTCTAGATATGAAAACTATTTAAAATTAAAAGAAGGTGACTTATGAAAATATCTGTTTCTTATTTAAGTAGTAAATATGATGAAGAAAAAACAATTAAACTTATTGAACAGACAAATGCTGATTATATTCATGTTGATTTAATGGATGGTGGGTTTGTTAGTAATAAGAATTTTACAATAGAAAAAGTGCATCATCTTTTAATTAACCATAAGAAACCTTTAGATATTCATTTAATGGTTTTTGATCCCATTATTTATGTTCATGATTTATCTATATTAAAACCTGAGGTTATTACCTTTCATATAGAGAGTACTAAAGATGTAGTAAAAACAATTGAAGAGATTAAGAAACATGGAATAAAGGTAGGTTTATCTATTAAGATGGATACAGATATTTATGAGTTAATGCCTTATTTATCTTTAATTGATGTAGTACTTATAATGAGTGTAAATCCTGGGAGGGGTGGACAAACATTTATGATGAGTTCTATTAAACGTCTTAATGAATTACAAAAAATAAGAGAAGAAAATCATCTTTCATTTTTAATTGAAATGGATGGTGGTATCAATGATGAGATAATAAAATTAGTATCTTCGCTTGATATAGCTGTAAGTGGTTCTTATATTTGTAAGTATGATGATTATCAAGCAAGAATAGATAAATTAAAAGAAGAAGTTTAGTTATAAGTATAAAAAGAATTGACTTTGTGCTTATTTATGTTATAATATTTATAGCAAGTTCCTGCCTATATAGCTCGTTTCTTTATATATAGGCAGGATAGTTTCAAATTTCATTAGTGGGATTATTAAAAGTCCCACATTTTTTGACTTTATAATACTTTTTTGTTAAAATACTATTTTAAGAGAGGAAAGTAATTATGTATATAGACCAGCTTTTAGCTTTAAAAAGAGATTTAGAAGTATTAAGAGTGCGTATTATTAGTGATTGTTCTATTACTGATGATGATAAAAAGATAAAAATTGATGATGTTTTATTAAGAATTGCTATGGTAGAAGAACAAATAAAGAATTATCATTTTTATCATAAAGCATTAAGTTGTCCTACAAAAGAGGCTATAAAAGCTTATAAGAAAGCTGTTAAACATGAGTTTTTAACACAAATAGAACAAGGATATTCTATAGAAGAAATAATCGCTTTTATTACAAATAACTTCGTAAATCCAGGTTTAAATTTAGATAAATATATTATAAGCCTTAGAAATCCATATCCATGTTTTGATGAGGGATATTTTAAATATGTTGATTCTTCTTGTGAAGATACTAAACTTGTTTTAACACCTAAGGCTAAAAGATATTTAGAGAATGTTGCTAATGTAAGTTTGAAGAAATAACTTACTTTTTTCTTTTAAAAAAAATAAAGGAATGATATAATAGTTTTTGTAGTAAAAGAGGGAAAATATGACAAGAGCAGAAGTAAATAGAGAAGAATTAAGTCCAATGATGCGTCAATATATGGAAATAAAAGATAAATATCCAGATGAATTATTATTTTATCGTTTAGGAGATTTTTATGAGTTATTTTTTGAAGATGGAATAACTGCATCTAGAGAGTTGGAGCTTACTTTAACAGGTAAGAATGCCGGATTAAAGGAAAGAGTGCCTATGTGTGGTGTTCCTTTTCATAGTGTTACTCCTTATATAGAAAAGTTGGTTTCAAAAGGATATAAGGTTGCTATATGTGAACAATTAGAAGATCCTAAATCTACTAAAGGTATGGTTAAAAGAGGGGTTGTTGATGTTATATCTAAGGGTAGTATTGTTAACTTGGAATCCCTAAATGAACATGATAATAATTATATTGCCAGTGTATTAGACTTAAATTATTTGTATCTTATTACGTATGCTGATATTTCTACAGGTGAACTTAAAAGTTTAAGTATAGCTCATAAAAATGAAGAATTAGTTAATGAAATATTACACTTAAATATTAAAGAAGTAATACTAGAAGATAATAGTAATGCCGAAGTTATACATTTATTAAAAAATACTTATCATATTGAAGTATCTATTAGTAAAGATTATTTAACAGAGGGTTATGAAAAGCTAATAAATAGTGTAAAGAATACTAGAATAAAACAAGGACTTAGACATCTTTTGTATTATTTAGTTGTAAAAGAATTAAAAGATTTACATCACTTATCAAAAGTAGAAATTGTTAATAAGAATAATTATCTTGAGATAGATGTTCATTCAGTTAGAAACCTAGAATTAGTAGAAACATTAAGATTAAAAGAGCGAACCTTTTCTCTTTTATGGCTTCTTGATAAAACTAAAACTGCTATGGGTTCAAGAAAAATAAAGTCTTGGTTGTTAAATCCTTTGCGAGATAAAGAAAAGATTTTAGATCGTTATAAAAAACAAGAAATATTTAATACTAACTTTATGGAAACAGATGAAATAAGAAATTTGTTATATCAAGTTTATGATCTTGAAAGATTATGTGCTAAAGCTATATGTGGGAATATGAATGCTCGTGATTTATTACAAGTGAAAAATTCTTTGAGTGTCTTACCAAGTATTAAAAATTTAGTATCTTCTCTTCATCTTGAATATGAAATAAATACACATGAAAAATTATATCAGCTATTAGATGAAAGCATCTATGAAGATCCTCCTACAACTTTAAAAGATGGATATTTAATAAAAGATGGTTATAATAAAGATTTAGATGAATTAAGAAGTGTTCGCTTAGGTGGTAAAGATTTTTTAGCAGAGTTTGAAGCTAAGTTAAAACAATCAACTAATATAAAAACTCTTAAGGTTGGTTTTAATAAAGTATTTGGATATTATATTGAAGTATCTAAGGGGCAAGTAGATCAAGTAAGTGAAGAGTGGGGTTGGGAGAGAAAACAAACTCTAACAGGTTATGAAAGATATATTTCGCCAGAATTAAAAGAAAAAGAAGCTTTGATATTAAATGCTGAGGAAAGAATATTTGAACTTGAATATGAACTTTTTTGCCAAATAAGAGATAAGATGAGAGAAGAAGTGTTAGAGCTTAAAAAAACAGCAGAAGTTTTAAGTGAGATAGATGCTCTTATTTCTCTTAGTGTTGTAAGTGATGAATATCATTTAGTAAAACCAACTATCAATGATGATAATAAAATAGAAATAATTGATGGTAGACATCCAGTTGTTGAGTGTGTAAGTAAGGAAGCTTATGTACCTAATGATATTAAGATGGATGAAGCGACGGATATTTTACTAATTACAGGACCTAATATGAGTGGTAAATCTACTTATATGAGAGAGCTTGCGATAATTATTATTATGGCGCAAATGGGGTCTTTTGTGCCTGCTAAGAGTGCTAATTTACCAATTATTGATAAAATATTTACAAGAATTGGGGCTAGTGATGATTTAGTAAGTGGAGAATCTACGTTTATGGTGGAAATGAAAGAAGCTAGAAATGCTTTAGTAAATGCTACTAAGAATAGTTTGATTTTATTTGATGAACTTGGTAGAGGAACGGCTACTTATGATGGAATGAGTCTGGCAAGAGCTATCTTAGAATATATTGCTAAAAATATTCGTTGTAAAACACTTTTTTCTACTCATTATCATGAACTTACTTCTTTAGATAGTGAATTTTTAAATGTGAAGAATGTCCATGTGGCAGCAAAAGAAGAGGGAAGCATGATTACTTTTTTACATAAAGTAGAAAATGGGGCTGCTGATAAAAGTTATGGAATACATGTTGCAAGACTTGCTCATATGCCTGATGAATTATTAGCTCGTGCTCAAGTAATACTCGATAGTTATGAAAATAGTGAAAAACACAAAAAAAGAGTTAGTACACAACAACTTTTTATGGATTTTAGTCTGGAAAAAGAAGATAAACTTCATGCAAAAGTAAAAGAAATAGATCCCCTTTTAGTAACACCAATGGAAGCAATGAATATTTTATTTGAATTAAAAGAGATAGAGAATGAAAACAATTGATATCTCATTTAAATTATAATATAATTAAAGACAGGTGATTATATGACAACACGTAGTTATTTAAGAGAAAAAATTATGATAATACTTTATCAGTATGATTTAATGAAATCTAGTCATATTCTATGTAATATTGATGATATAATGAAAGATAATATGGAATGTGAAAATGATTTTGTTAAAGATATTGTATATGGTGTTGTAACGTATCTTGATAATTTAGATGCTCTTGCTAATAGTAAGATGAAAAATTGGGATATTAAGAGAATTGATAAGACAGGAGCAGCTATTCTTCGTCTGGCTTTATATGAACTTAAATATACTGATACACCTGATATTGTCGTAGTAAATGAAGCTATTGAACTTGCTAAGAAATATAGTGATGATGCAGTAAGAAAAATGATAAATGCTGTTTTAGATAAAATTATAAAAGAAGAATAAAGGTGTCTTATGGAAGATAAATATATTAGTATAGGAGAGTTAAATACTTATATTAAGAGTATGTTTGATGAAAATCCTTTTTTAAGAAAAGTTTATTTAAGAGGAGAAATATCTAATTTTAAAAATCATACTAGGGGACATTTATATTTTACTTTAAAAGATGATACTTCAAGAATTAGTGCTGTTATGTTTTATTCAAGTGCTATTTCTCTTAATTTTAAACCTGAAGATGGAATGAATGTTTTAGTTGAGGGACGTATTTCTTGTTATCAAGCTCTTGGTACTTATCAAATATATGTTGATAAAATGGAAGTAGATGGGTTAGGAAAGCTTTATATAGAGTTTGAAAAATTAAAAGAAAAGTTAGCTAAAGAAGGATTGTTCTTAGAAGAACATAAGAAAAAAATTCCTAAGATACCTAACAAAATAGGAGTAATTACTGCTCCTACAGGAGCTGCTATTAAAGATATTATTTCAACGATTAAAAGAAGATTCCCGATATGTGAAGTTATTCTTTTTCCAGCACTTGTACAAGGAAAAGATGCAGCCCCAGATATAGTTAGACAAATAAAAGAAGCTGATAATGGTTATGATCTTGATGTTTTAATTGTTGGGAGAGGTGGAGGCTCTATCGAAGACTTGTGGGCATTTAATGAGGAGATAGTTGCTAGGGCTATATATGATGCTAAAACTCCTATTATTAGTGCTGTGGGTCATGAAATTGATTTTACAATTGCTGATTTTGTGGCAGATATGAGAGCTCCAACGCCAACAGGGGCAGCAGAAATGGCTGTTCCAACCGTGGGAGAAATTAGTAATACAATACGTTCTTTTGAAATACGTTTAAATGAGTTTATGACGAATAGTTTAAAGAAAAATGAACTTCGTTTAGCAAAAGTAAAGAATTCATATATTTTAAAAAATCCTTTATCTTTGTATGAAGTAAAAGAACAAAAATTAGATAATTTTATCGAAACGCTTAATCATATTGTTTTAAAAAAGCTTGATAATTATCAAACAATAATGAGGCATATTAAATCTTCGTATGTTTTAAAAAATCCAATGCGTTTATTTAATTCCCAACAAGAAAAGTTGATTTTAGAAGAAAAAATGTTATATAATAATATAAAAAATATTATTTTAAAAAATAATCAAAGTTATAAATTACTTGTAAAGACACTTAAACTTGTAAATCCATTAAATATACTAGATAAAGGTTATTCTTTAGTAAAAAAGGATGGAAATGTAATTAGTGATTGTAATGATTTAAAAGTTAATGATGTTATCAATATAAGGTTTTCTAAAGGAGAGATTGATGCTTTAGTAAAATCTGTTTATAGTAAATAGAGGTGGGTTTTATGGATAAATATTTTGAACAAATATATTTTTTAAAAGATAGAAGAGAAGAGGTTAATTCTAAGAAGTCTGATATTTTAGATATTGAGCTTGCTAAAGATGAGGAGGAAAAATATGGAAAAGTCATTTGAAGATGCATTAAAAGAATTAGAAGCTATAGTAACAGAGCTAGAAAGTGGAAATGTTGAGTTAGATAGTGCAATTCTTAAATATACAGAAGCAATGAAATTAGCTAAGTATTGTAGTGAAAAGTTAAATAAAGCGACTGAGAAAGTTAATAAAATATTAACAGAAAATAAAGAGTTGATTGATTTTAAAGTGGAGGAATAAAATGAGTGAAATAAAAGGAATAACACCTCGTGATGTAGATTTTGCTAAATGGTATACAGATGTAGTAAAACAAGCTGGTTTAGTAGATTATTCTAGTGTTAAGGGTAGTATGATTATTTGTCCTTATGGTTATGCTATATGGGAGCAAATGCAAAAAGTATTAGATGAAGAATTTAAAAAGACTGGTCATGAAAATGTACAAATGCCTATGCTTATTCCTGAGAGTTTATTAAATGTGGAAAAAGAGCACGTATCAGGATTTGCTCCAGAAGTTGCTTGGGTAACGTATGGTGGAAGTGAAAAACTTGAGGAAAGATTATGTATTAGACCAACTAGTGAAGTATTATTTTGTGATTATTACAAAAAAATTATTAAGTCATATAGAGATTTGCCTAAACTTTATAATCAGTGGTGTACTATTTTAAGATGGGAGAAGACTACTAGACCTTTTTTACGTAGTAGAGAAATATTATGGCAAGAGGGTCATACAATGCATAGAACCGAGGAAGAAGCAAGAGAAGAAACTTTAAGAATGCTTCATATATATGAAGATTTTCAAAAAAATTATTTAGCTATTCCTGTTCTTGTTGGTAAGAAAACGGAAAAAGAAAAATTTGCAGGAGCAGTTGCATCTTATTCTCTTGAGGCAATGATGTATGATGGGGTAGCATTACAAAATGGTACTAGTCATTATTTTGGTCAAGACTTTGCTAAAGCTTTTAAAATTGAATTTTTAGATAAAGATAATACGCTTAAAACTCCTTATCAAACAAGTTGGGGAGTAACAACAAGAATGATTGGAGCTTTAATTATGGTACATGGTGATGATAGAGGTCTTGTAATTCCTCCTAATATTGCTCCTATAAAAGTAGATATTATCCCAATAGGAGAAGTTAGTGATGCTAAAGAAAAAATTATTGAGGAATTAAGAAAGAGAGATATTTCTTTTGTTTGTGATGAAGCTAATAAAACTCCTGGATATAAATTTAGTGATGCTGAGGTTAAAGGATATCCTGTTAGAATTGAAATTGGCAAAAGAGATTTAGAACAAAATGAAGTAACTATTGTTAGAAGAGATACACTAGAGAAAATTAAATGTTCTATAGATGAAGTAGGTAATACTTTAGAAAACTTATTTGTTGATATTCAAAATAATTTATATAATCGGGCTAAAGTGCGTCGTGATAGTATGATTTATGAAGCTAATAATTGGGAAGAATTTAGTGATATTGCTCTTCATAAAAAAGGATTTATTAAAGCTAATTGGTGTGGTTCTATAGAGTGTGAGACTAAGATTAAAGATGAATTTAGTATGAAGAGTAGATGTTTAATTGAAGATGAAAAGATAAATACAAAATGTGTTGTTTGTGGTAAAGAAGCTAAGTATCGTCTTTATTTTGGTAAACAATACTAGCCAATAATTACCACTAACTAATAATTGGCAGTGTTAAGAACTATTTATTGAATATACTACTAATGGTGAAGTAGTATGAAGAAATGGATAGTTTTTTTAATGATGTTTTTTATACCAGTAAGCGTATTTGCTTATTCAGATGAAGTTATATTAGGTGGAGATACTATTGGTATACATATTGATAGTAATGGAGTTATGATAATTGGTTTTTATCAGGTAAATGGGAAGTATCATAAATCTAGTTTAGTCGAGGGAGATGTTATTACTCACGTATTTGATGAGAGAATATATACTTTAGAAGACTTAACGGAAGCTTTAAGAAAAAATCAAGATAAAGAAAAAATTCAAATTACTTTTTTAAGAGAAGACAAAAAAATGACAACAGAGATTGAACTTTTCTTAGAAAATGGTGCTTATAAAACCGGATTATATGTAAAAGATGGTATAACAGGTATTGGAACATTAACATTTATAGATCCAGAATCTAATAGATATGGAGCTTTAGGACATGAAGTGATTGAAAGTAATACTTCTAAGATTATAGAAGTAAATAGTGGATCTATATTTCATAATGAAGTAACAAGTATTGATAAAAGTGTTGATGGTGCACCAGGAAGTAAAAATGCTAAGTTTTATTATCAGGATGAGTATGGAGATATAAAAAAGAATACAAAAGTTGGATTATATGGAAAATATGAAGCAGAATATGAGGAAGATAAACTAATAAAGGTAGCAAGTCCTGATGAAGTAGAGATTGGATCGGCAACAATTTATACGGTTTTAGAAGATGAAGAAGTAGAGGCTTTTACAATAGATATTTATAAGATTAACGAAAATAGTGAGATTAAAAATATTGCATTTGAAATAACAGATAAAAGATTATTAGATAAAACAGGAGGAATAGTTCAAGGAATGAGTGGTTCTCCTATTGTTCAAAATGGAAAAATTATTGGGGCAGTTACGCATGTTATAACAGATAATGTAAAAACTGGATATGGAATATTTATTACAACAATGTTAGAAGAAAGTGAAAAATAAAAATCTTCACTTTTTTTGATTTTTTATCTTCCTTATCTCGACAAATAAGTATAATTTATGATACAATATAATCATAGGAAGTGTTTAGATATGTCAAGAACCACTTTTATATTTATAGGTATTCTTTATTATATATTTACTGTTATCTTAATAATTGTAGTTTTGAATTTAATCAATAAAAAAGAGCGTAATAAATACAAAGATGAGATAGCAGTACTTGAGAGAGATAAGAATTTAATTGTTGGTGCTTCTATTTTGTCTGAATTAAATAAAGTTGGAGCTTTAATCAATAATGAAGCAATGCAAAAAAAATATGATAATTGGCAAAAAAGATTAAAGGAAATCAAAGAAGTTGAAGTGCCTAAAATAACTGATGCTTTAATTGAAATAGAGCAGATTTTTGAAGATAAAGATTATCAATCATTAAAATCAAAAATAGCAGCTTTAGAATTACAAATAGCTTATGTTAAAACAAAATCAAACTTTTTATTAGATGAAATAAGAGAAATTACTTTAAGTGAAGAGAAAAATAGAGAGACTATTACGAAACTTAAAAGTGAATATCGTACTATTTTAACTAAATATCATCAAAATAAAGTTGATTATAAAGATGTTTCAACACCAATTGAGTTACAATTTGAAAATGTTGATAAATTATTTAGTGCTTTTGAAGTGGCGATGGAACAAAATGAGTATACCGAAGTAGGAAAGATTGTAAAAGCGATAGATGATACTATTGGTAACTTAAAAGTAGTAGTAGAAGAAGCTCCATCTATTTTGATTATGGGTAATAAGTTAATACCTGATAAAATAAATGATATTAAAAAAATTACAACTAAAATGGAAAAAGAAGGGTATAATCTTGATTATTTAAATATTGATTATAATATTGGGGAGTCTGAAAAAAAGATTAGTGATATTTTTGGAAGATTAAATGTTTTAAATGTTGAGGATAGTGTGTTTGAATTAAAAACTATTTTAGATTATTTTGATTCTTTATATCATAATTTTGATAAAGAGAAAGTATCAAAAAGAGTATTTGAAGATTATCAAAGAAGTATTTTGATTAAAGCAACAAAACTAGAGAAAATTAGTAATGATTTAAGTAAGAAGATGGAAGATTTAAAATACAGCTATGACTTAAGTGAAGATGAAGTTCATATTATTGATGTAATAGCAAGTGAGATAGTTGATATTAAAGATGATTATAATCGTATTATTGATATGCATAGAAGAAGAGTTTTTGCTTTTTCAAGACTTTCTAAAGAAATGGAAATATTAAATAATAAGTTACTTAAAACAGAAGAAAAGCTTGAACAAACACTAAGAAGTTTAGGTAGTTTAAAAGAGGATGAAAAACGAGCTCGGGAACAATTAGATGAAATTAAAAAAATACTTAAAGATGCTAAAAATAATATGCGTTCATATAAACTTCCAGTTATTCCTAAAAACTTTTATGTAGAATTATCTGAGGCAGCTTCATCTCTTGAAGATATGGCTTTAGAATTAGATAAAAGACCTATTTCGATTAAAACATTAAATACTCGCGTTGATACTGCAAGAGATTTAACTCTAAAGGTTTATAATACAACTAAAGAAGCAATTAAGACAGCTAAAATGGCTGAGGCTGCTATAGTCTATGGAAATAGGTATAGAGCAGTTGATAAAGATGTAGAACTTGGTTTAGTTAAAGCTGAAAATGCTTTTTATAAGGGTAATTTTAAGGTTAGTTTAGAAAATGCTATAAATGCTATCAATATGGTTGAACCTGGTATATATAAAAAACTTTTAGAGGAGTATCAGGCATGACATTAAAAGAATACATTCTAACTTGTAATAAAAAAGAATGTTATGATTTTTATGTTAAACTTTCTTCTAAGCCTAAAAAATATAACCAAGTAACAAGAAATGATATTTATACATGGATAATTTCTTTGTATCATGCTGATAGCGAGATAATTTTAAAATTATGTAGTACAGAAGAAATAAATGTTTTAAAAAAATTATTAGACGAAAATATACATAAGAGGGAAAATGGATATATAGATTATTTGATTTTTAATAGTTTATCTCATCATTTTCTTGTTTTAGCAAATGAAGAAGAATACTATATTCCAAGTGATATTAAAAATTATGTAAAGATGGCTATCAATATATTAGATGAAGCAGAGTATTCTAAACTTGATGTTACAATTAGTGCAATACTAGGAATATCTAAAATTTATAATACTATTTCTTTATCTAATGCTTTATCTATTTTAAGAGAATATGCTATTTTTTATGATGATATTAAGGCTTTTAAAAAAGAGATTGCTTCTAATATAAAGTTAAGAGAAAATATAGCTATTGTTCGTCATAATAAAGAAGAATATCTTGTTTCTCTAAATTTTTTCTATTATAAAGATGTCTTAAAATTAAGAAATGATTTACCAGTTGCTAAATACTCTTTAGAAGAACTTATTAGTTTTGGAAAATATAATCTTAATTTATTTGATGAAAATATTCTGCATTTTTTAAATTTTTTAGAATTACACTTAACTCCTCCTAATATAGAAATATTTTTAAGAGAAATAATTTTTTACTGTGGATTTGATATCAATAATGAAAGTGTTTTACTAAAAATATGTGATGGAATTGAAGAGTTATATCTTGAGACTAAAAAAGTTATTTCTTATTTTCCTATTTGGATTTATAATGGTAATAATTTATTATATTTTAGTGAAAGTGCTAATATAAATAAAGAAGTTAAAAAAGAATCATTTTTTAGAAAGTGGTTAAATAAGATAAGTGGGAATTAGATTGATAATTCCTTTTTTGATGCATATATTTAATTGGTGAAAATTATGTTTTTTAGTACAATTCATGAGAGAATGCGTCTTATATTTTTAATTAGTATGATTATTTTAATTGCTATTATTATTAAGGTGTTTTATATTCAAGTTTTTGCTTATGAAAAACTTAGTAGTTTAGCTGAAGATTTGTGGAGTAGAGAATTACCTATAAAAGCTGATAGAGGGAAAATTATAGATAGAAATGGTGTTGTTTTGGCAGATAATATTACAACTGTATCTTTAGTTTTAGTTCCTAACCAAATTGATAATAAAGAAGCTGTTGCTAAAGATTTAGCAAATATTTTAAATGTTGATTATAAAGAAATGTTAAAGCATGTTACTAGAGCTACTTCTATTGAAAGAGTACATCCGGAGGGACGAGGGTTAAGTTTTGATATTGCTGAGGAAATAGATGCTTTAGGTTATGATGGGGTTTATTTATTAAAAGAAAGTAAGAGAGATTATCCATATGATACCGTTTTATCTCATGTACTTGGTTATGTTGGAATTGATAATCAAGGATTATCAGGCTTAGAACTTTATTATGATGAATATTTAACGGGAGCAGATGGGGCGATTAAGTATTTTTCAGATGGCAAAGGGAATAAGCTTGAACTTACAGAAGTATATGTTGCCCCTACTAGTGGGATTACTTTACAACTTACGATTGATCTTGATTTACAACTGGCTGTAGAAAATGAACTTGATAATGTTATAGCTAAATATAATCCTGAGAAAGCTTTAATTGTTGCAATGAATCCTAATACTGGAGAGATTCTTGCTATGGCTAGTCGACCTACATTTAATAATAATAATTATCAAGATTATGAAACAGAAGTTATTAACCGTAACTTACCTATTTGGATGACTTATGAACCAGGGAGTACTTTTAAAATTATTACTTTGTCAGCTGCTTTAGAAGAAAAGACTATCAATTTATTTGAAGATACATTTACAGATACTGGAGCTATACATGTAGAAGACGCAACAATTCATTGCTGGAAAAGTGGAGGACATGGAACACAGACTATGCTTGAAGTAGTTGAAAACTCTTGTAATCCTGGGTTTGTTAGAATTGGAGAAACACTTGGGGTTGATAAACTTATGAAATATATTAAAGCTTATGGATTAGATGCTAAAACAGGTATTGATTTAAACGGAGAAGCTGTAGGTTTACTTTTTGATGAAGATAAAATGGGGGCAGTAGAACTTGCAACAACAAGTTTTGGGCAAGGAATTAGTGTTACTCCTATTGGACAAATAAGAGCTGTATCAGCGGCTATTAACGGAGGAAATTTATATACGCCATATATTGTAAGTACAATGCTTGAATCACAGACAAATAGTGTTATTAAAAAAATTAGTCCTAATTTAGAGCGAAATGTTATTAGTAAAAAGACAAGTAGTTTAGTTAGATTTGCTTTAGAAAGTGTGGTAGCAAATGGAAGTGGTAAAAATGCTTATATTGAAAATTATCGTGTTGGGGGAAAAACAGGTACGGCTCAAAAGGTAAGTGATGGTGCTTATTTAGATGGGAATTATATTTTATCTTTTATGGGATTTTTACCAGCTGATGATCCAGAGATTATTGTTTATGTAGCAGTAGATAATCCTAAAGGTGTAACTCAGTATGGTGGGGTAGTATCAGCTCCTATTGCAAGAAATGTGATGTTATCAGCGATTGACATATTAGAAATTAAACCGAGTAAAGAGGGAATGGCGAAAGAATATACTTGGTTAGATAAAAAGTATAGCATTTTACCAAATGTAGTTGGTCTTGATAAGAAAGAAGCTGCTAAAGTATTAAAAAATTATCAAGTTTTATATTCAGGGGAGGGAGATGCAATTATATATCAAAGTCCTAATGCTGGGTATTATGTAGCTTTGGGTAGTAAAGTTAAGTTATTACTGGGTAGTTCGTCAAGTTAAATGTAAAATATATTTAAAAGTACAGTATTTTTATTTATAAAGTAGTATAATGATTAAAAGGAAGAGGTGGGTTATGTTAATACTTGCTAAAGCGGCAATGGCTTTATTATTAGGATTTATTTTAGCAATTATTACAGGTGTAATTTTAATTCCCATATTAAGAAGATTTCATATTGGGCAATATGTTAGTCATTATATTGGAGAAAGACATTTAAAAAAAG
>CANUCD010000003.1 GCA_947856335.1 uncultured Bacilli bacterium
TGTTCGTAATCTTAAAAGCATGAAAAAATATTACATTGAGTGCAGTGAAAGCAAAAAAGTGCAGATGGCGTCTGCACAAATTCCTTGGTCGCATAATATGCTTATTTTAGATAAAATTAAAAATGAAAATGAAAGAGTTTGGTATATGGAACAGACATTTAGTAATGGTTGGAGTTATGATGTATTAGCGTTTCAAATAAAGAGTGATTTATATTCACGTCAAGTACTAGGGGATAAACTTAATAATTTTAACTCTTCATTACCTAGTTTTCAAAGTGATTTAGCCAAAGATATAATGAAAGACCCATATATACTAAATTTGACTGGATTAAAACAAAATTATATTGAAACTGAACTTGAAAATGCAATGGTTGAAAAAATTAAAACAGTCTTATTAGAATTGGGAACAGGTTTTAGTTTTGTTGGTAATCAATATAAAATAGAAGTTGGTAATAAAGAGTATTTTATAGATTTATTATTTTATCACACAAAATTGCATTGTTATATTGTTGTAGAATTAAAGAATACAGAATTTAAACCTGAGTATACAGGAAAAGTTAATTTTTATTTATCTGCAGTTGATGATTTAATTAAAAGCAAACAAGACAATCCAAGTATTGGCTTAATTTTGTGTAGAGAAAAGGATAAGATTTCTGTTGAGTATGCTTTAAAAGATGTAAATAAGCCAATAGGAGTTAGTTCCTATGAAATATCAAAGTTTTTGCCTAAGGATATTCTAAAAGAGTTGCCGACAGAAGATGATTTGAATTTACACATTGATTAAAAGGTGCTTATGAGAAAAGATACTGAGGGAAAGGTTGCTAATGCGATAAAAATTGTTGATGCTTCTTCTAGTGTTCTTTCGGTTCTTCACCCTGCTTTTTCTGGTTTACCACTAGTTACTTATGCAATAAATAGAGTGATAGAGTATGAGAGTGAAGATAATATTATAAATCGAATGAAGAAACTTGAAAGAAAATTAGGTGAGAAAAAAATTTCAACGGAAGAATTTAGAGAAAAAGTAGTTAATTTAACTGAACATGACGAATATGTAGTTAGGAATAATTTAATTAATGTGCTATTAAATTGTATTTCAGAAAGTGTAGATATTTATAATTTCGGTTTTAATTGATTTAATTATGAATCAAGAAAATACTATCCATGAAGAAATTTGTGAAATTTTGTCTCAATTAAATAAAAATGATTTGATTGTGTTATCAATGATTAATTTTTATAGGAAAAATGGTGAGAATAAATATTATTATGAACATATTGAAAAAAATAAGGAAAATGAGCAGAAAAATAATTTGTCCAGTCTAAATATAAAATTAATTAAATTTACTGATCGAGATAATATTTATAAAACTGATACAATTTTTTGGAAAGACTTTACTGAACAATTTAGTGTTAGTACTATAGAAATGGGGCAAATGCTGTTAAGTGAAGGAATAGATGAGAATGGAAATTTTACTATGCAGTGGGCCTTTTTGGCTAGAGCTTTTATAAAATTAGAACGATTGGGACTTATTCAAATGGATATACAAAATACTTTGGGAACTATTAATTTTTTAAATGTTGATAGATTTCATATTACTTTGTTTGGTCATAATTTATTGTATTATGTAGATTTAAATGATATTGAAAATGGATATATGTTTTGACAATTTAATCTTATTTTATGTAACATTTATGTAACAAATTTTTAGAACTTTAAAATTATGTTTTAATTTATTTTAATTAAAATCGTGAAAAAAGGGGCGAAATTAAAAGAAGTGTTATGGTTTTAAATTAAAATAAACCAAATTGTAATAGCCCCCTGAAGGAGCCTTTGTGGCTCCATTTTTATTTGATGAAAAATAATAGTTATTTAATAAATATGTTATAATATAGGTATTAAAATTAAGGTGGAGGAATTTATGAAAAAAATATTTATTTTTATTTTTATTATTGGTTGTCTTTGTGGTTGTACAACAAGTACTTTAGAAAAAGAGTATCAAGATACGCAAGAATGGGGTTATGTAGAAAAAGAAACAGTTGAGGTGTTAGTAGCTAAGTTTAATACTCAAGTTGTAGATAATAGTTCTTTAAATTTTGCTTCAAAAGATTATTTAACTATTTATGATGATTCTTATTGGTATAATTTACTTACAGGAATATATTTAATTGTTTATCCTATAAAATATAGTGGTAATTTAGAGAGTGATATTGTTGATTACATGGTTTTATATGTTGAAAAAGATAGTGAAAATGCAGCAATTGTTAATGAATATATGAATTATTTAGTTATGGCTAATAATCCCGATATTACTATAACAGAGGTAGAAGATTTAATGGTTGGAGCTAGAAATACAGCTTTAGCAGGTACTACAGTTAATAATGGTAAAGGAATTGATGTAGGTTATATTGATAATGAGGATAATTATCAATATCAAGTCATTAGATTATATAAATAAATTTTAAGAGATAATTATGAAATTTGAGTTAAGGTATGTTATGTGTTATAATTAGTTTAATTAGAATGTTTGGGGGGATGCTGGATGAAGCATGCTTATAGTTTAGAGGAATGTTATTGTTTATTAGATGATATATCTAAAGTTTTTGTTAAATTTTTAAATCATTTGATGGAAATTATGGAAGTTAATCAGGTTAATTTAGTGGGAGTTGGTAATTCTATTAGTGGAGGTTGGACTGCTATAGATAATAATGTTTGTCCTTGGATAGAGAAGTTAAAACCTTTTATAGATGTAAATAATCATGATTTAAATATAGAATTTGCTAATTTTTCTATTGTTGGTAATAATTCTAATCAACAAATTTATGAATTTATAAAAAACAATCCATCTTTAAGTGAAGTTAAAAAGCATTTTTCTTCGGTTTTTGATAATTGGAAAAAAGTTTATAAAGGTTCTTTATTAGAAAATTATGTTGATAAAGATATTGCTTTGAGTTTTTATTTAGAAAGTAATAATCGTTTGTTAAATTATTATGGTGATGATGTATTTACTTTAACTACTTTTTTTGGATGTACTGGTGAACTTTTGGATCATTTAAATCAAGTTAAATTTAAAGAGGGGAGAGAAAAGATATTTCAAAAAGAAGTATTATATATGCAAAAAATATTGCTTTATCTTCTTTCTTTATCTAAAAACTCATATGTAACGATAGGTAATTTTCCTTATATTAGTAGATATATACCTATTATTAGCTCTTGGATTAAAGATATTAACAAACAAATAGAGGATTGTGCCCATCATGAATCTAAAACAATGTATTTTGATGGAGTGTATTTAGATTTAGTCACTCTTTATAATGGCAAGCTAAAACTAGATAATCATCCTAATTTAAGGTGGCAATATACATCCTTATATCATTATGTTCATTTCTTAATGCAACAAATACCTCTTGAGTTAATGAAGCAAGATACTATACATGATGAATATTTTTTAATGAGAAAATATTGTTCTTTAGATTATGATGGAAAAATGGCTTATAGAATGAAAAGTCTATAAATATGTATACTTTTATGATATAATTTGTTTAAGAATGGTAGGTTGTTTTATGAAAAAAGTAATTATTTTTATCCTTATTATTGGTTGTCTTTGTGGTTGTACAACAAATAAAGTAGAAGATAAGTTTGTTTCAACAGAGGTTTCTGGAATATCTATGATGATTCAAGATAATAGTTTAACTAGAGAGAGTCTTAAGCTTGTTATAAAAGATATGAATGGTAAAGGTTTTTATGTTTATGGAAAGAGTTTTCGGATTGATAAAAAAGAAAACGATACTTGGGTAGAAGTAGAAAAGCTTAATAATAATTGTGGTTTTGATTTAATTGCTTATTATGTTAATAGTGATAATTTATTAGAGATGGAACAAAATTGGGAGTGTATGTATGGTAGTTTAGATGATGGAGAGTATCGGTTAGTTAAAGATGTTGTTTTAGAAAGTGATATTCCTATGACTGAGGAAGATAAAAAGTATATTTCAATTTCTTTTGTGATTGATTAGCTATTTAAAATCAAATTATATTGTTTGTTTTTTGGTGTTCAATTATTAAAATAAATGTTATAATATTTTAGGAGGAAATTATGGAATACTTTATTACTTTTATAGAGGGAGTAGCATCTTTTGTTTCCCCTTGTGTTTTACCTGTTATTCCTATTTATATTTCATATTTTGCTACTGGTAGTAAAAGTAGTAAAAAAACATTATTAAATGCTTTAGGCTTTGTTTGTGGATTTAGTATTATTTTTATATTATTAGGAGTTTTTGCAGGTACTTTTGGTAAATTTATTCATGAATATGTAGATTATTTTAATATAATTTTTGGAGTGTTTTTAATTTTTATTGGACTTAACTATATGGGTTTTTTAATTATTAAAATATTTAATAAAACAAAAGGAATACAAACTGAAAATAAGAATTTAAATTTTATTACTTCTTTTGTTTTTGGAGCTATATTTTCGCTTACTTGGACTCCTTGTGTTGGAGCTTTTTTATCATCTGCTTTAATACTTGCAAGTACTACGGGGAGTATTTTAAAAGGAGCTATATTACTTTCTTTATATTCTTTAGGACTTGCTATTCCATTTATTATTACTGCTTTGTTTTTAGAAAAACTTAAAAAGACATTTGATTTTATTAAGAAACATTATTCAATTATAAATAAAATATGTGGTAGTATATTGATTTTATTTGGTATTTATAAACTTGTTTTTGGTTTAATAGGAATATTTTAGGAGGAATTATGAATAAGAAAGTTAAATTGTTAATAGAGATTGGGGTTTTTGTTTTAGCCATTATTTTAATAGCTGTCGTATATTCATTTAGTATGAATAGTGCTAATAAAGAAGAAGTAGAAAAAGAGTCTGTAAGTGTAGGTGTGGTTAAAATAACTGATGATAATTTTAGGAAAGAGATATTAGAATCAGACAAACCAGTTATCTTAGAGTTTTCTTCTAATTCTTGTCCACCTTGTGTTGCTATGCTTACCACGTTAGTTGATATAGCTAAAAATAATAAAGATATAAAAGTAGCTACACTAAATACTGATGCAAAAGAGTGCAAGAGTATTGTTGATGAGTATCCTATTGATGGAACACCAACAATTATGATATTTGAAGACGGAAAAGTTAAAGATACTCTTTTAGGTGCAGTTACTGGAGAAGCTATTATAGAAGCTTTAGAATTGGGGTTAGAATGAAAAAGAATTGTTTAATTGTTTTATTTTTTGTTTTATTAGTTACTGGATGTGGTAATACAGAAAAACTTGTTTGTTCTTCTACTAGTGTGGGGGATGATGCTACATCATATTCTACTTTAGAAATAAAGATTAAAGAAAATAAAGTGACTGATATGAAGTTTATTGTTGATATGGAGTTTCCAGAAGAATATGAAAGTTCACTTCCTATGATTGCTAATAATATCAAAAGTAGTAAGCCTTATATGGATGTTTCTATTGTGGATGGTAGAATTAGGTTAGTTACGAAAGATACTACTGGAGATAGTTTTTTAGGAATTGAAATGGATCAAGAAATTACGTATGGAGAATTAAAAGAAGTGTTAGAATTACAGGATTTTGAATGTGAGTAGTAAATGAGTATAGAAAGTAATGTTTTTAAAAGGGGTATTATTGATTTTGATAAACTAGAAAGCATCGGCTTTGTTAAAAATGAATATGGTTATGATTATTCTATAGAGTTTATGAATCATTTTAGAGCGAATGTTCATATTACTTTTGATGGTGAAGTAAGTGGTCGGATATTTGATATATGTATGGATGATGAATATACGAATTTTCGAATAGATACGTTAATGGGATTCGCTAAGAATGTACGTGATGAATATATACTTATTTTAGAAAAGATAAAAAGACAAGTTCTAATTCCTAGATATTTTATATATGAACAAAGTAATCGAATAACTAAGCTTATTTTAGATAAATATCAAGTTAGTCCAGAGTTTTTATGGGATTCTTCTCCTAACTTTGGGGTATTTAGAAATCATAGTAGTAAAAAATGGTTTGGTATTATTATGAATATTGATAAGAGTAAGATTATTCCTTACTTAAATGGCGAAATAGAAATTATCAATTTAAAAGTAAATAATATAGATATTATTAAAAAAGAGGGAATATATCCTGCTTATCATATGAATAAAAAAAGTTGGGTTAGTATTATTTTGGATGATACATTAAGTGATGATGAAATCATGAAATTTATAGATGATAGTTTTAGATTTAGTTCAAAATAAATATTCGAGTTT
Source organism: uncultured Bacilli bacterium (assembly GCA_947856335.1). Classification (GTDB taxonomy): domain Bacteria; phylum Bacillota_I; class Bacilli_A; order RF39; family UBA660; genus Caccenecus. The sequence goes on from CANUCD010000003.1 coordinate 6,265, forward strand.
ACTTCTTTTTTATCTTTTGATATAATGGTTTTAGGAGTTGATATTATGAAAAATTGGAAGGTTTATGGTATTATTGTTACGGTTATACTAGTAGTAGTTCTTTTGGGATTTGGTGTTTATATGTTGTTTTTTAGAGAGACTATTACTGAAGATGAAGCAAGAGATATTGCTTATCGTTATGCTGGAGTTACGAATGCTACTATTTTAACTATTAGAAAAGATAGAGATGATAGAGAATATGAAGTACGTTTTTATGATGATATGTATGAGTATGAAGTAGATGTTAATTATAATAGTGGTAGAGTTAGTAATTTTGAGAAAGATTTACGAGATAATGTTAATGTTAATCCAGGGGTAAATGTTTCGATGAGTGAAGAAGAAGCAAGAGCAATTGCTTTACAAAGAGTAGGTAAAAATCAAGATGAAGTAACTTTTACTAGGGTTCGTATTGATAGAGAAAATGGAAGTACTGTTTATGATGTTTATTTTTATGATAATGAAAAAGAATATGAACTTAGTATTGATGTAGATACTAAGGAAGTTGTAAGTTATAAAGAAGATTATTTAACAGGAATGGGTAATAATCCGACAACTTCAAATTATATCGGAGCAGATAAAGCAAAAGAAATAGTTTTAAATCATGCTGGTTTATCTAGTAGTAATGTTCGTTTTAGTAAGGTAGAATTAGATGTTGATTATCATATGGCTACTTATGAATTAGAGTTTTATTATAATTATTTTGAATATGATTATGAAATAGATGCAATTACTGGTGAAATATTAAAATATGAGAGAGGTAGATAATGAAAAAATTTTCTTTTAAACCATCTAAACCCGTTTCTTTTATTGGTTTTATTGGAGGCTTATGTTTTTGTTTATTTGGTTTTTTCTATGCTATACCTAATATGGGGTTATTTGGAGTTATATGGACTATTTTAGCAGTACTAATTACATTTTATTATGCAGTTAATTTATTTACTAAAAAAGGTTTATCATTATATAAAATAGAAGTAGAAAAAAGTAGTAAAAAATCTAAATAATTTTAGATTTTTTTCATATGTTTTAATATGAAAAAGGTTGGTATTATAATACGAAATTTTATGGAGAACAATAAAGAATTTGTGGGATGCAAAAAAAGACTAATAGATGTATTTTTAGCTTATGATGTAGAATTGCTAATCATTCCTATTATTCTTCCATTTAATCATGTAATAAATTTAGTTTCTATGTGTGATGGAGTTGTTATTGGAGGAGGGGATAAATATTTTGATGAAGATATTTCTTTAATTCATTATTTATATCAGAAAAATATACCTACTTTAGGTATATGTCTCGGTATGCAGATAATGGGGATTGCATTTAGGGGAATAGAAATAAAAACCACTTATCACGATAAGAAACACTTAGTAAATATTTATCCATCTTCCTTATTATATAAAATTACTAATAAAAAAAGATGTTTTGTTATAAGTAGACATCATAGTGCTATTAAAGATACTTTATTAGATATTGGTGCTATAAGTACAGATGGAATAATAGAAGAAATAGAGGATAAGAGTAAAAAGTTTTTTGTTGGAGTACAGTGGCATCCTGAGGATAATAAAAAAGGTGATTTAATAATTGATGCATTTATTAAATCACTTTACTAATAATTCTTTTTTTCTTCTTTACTTATAAAGGTACACTAAATAGCATTTTTTTCTTATTAAGAAAATCTTTTTGAGTGAAATTAAATATGTTTTTTAATTCTTCATAAGTTTGATTTAAAGTAATGTTAGATACTGCTTGATTATCAGTATTTAGTGTTACTTTAATAGAGTTATTCCTCTTTCTTTAATTAAATCTATGTTTAATAATTTACTAATTGTTGTTGGTCTAATACTTCCATCTAAATGAAGACGTTATATATTATCTCTTTCATAAAAGTTTTTAATTGAGCTTAAAACACGATTTATATTTTCTTCATTGAATGGTTTATTTAAAATATCTAATACACCATAATTGAAAGCTTTTTTGATTGATTCTTCTGTATCATCACCAGTAATTACAATAACGGGGATTTTTTCTATTAAATTTTTACTTTTTAAATATTCTAATACTTCGAAACCATTTAGACTTGGCATATTTAAATCTAATAAAATTGCATATAAATGATTATTTTTAATGATATTTATTGCTTCATTTCCATTTTTGGCTTTTAATATATTAAATTCTTCATGAATATTTTTTTCAATGAAATTTAATATAATATTGGAATCATCAGCGATAAGAATAATTTTTTTGTTATCATCATGAAAATATTCATTTAATAAGTTTGTTATCTTATTAACAGTTTCTACTAGGGTATTATAATTATTTATGATATAATCACTATCATTTTCTTTTCCTTTTAATTCATGAGCTAAAAATACTTCTGCTTCATTTTTAAAGCCTAGGTATTTAGCTTCACTTTTCATACTATGAGCAATAATTGCATAGTTTTCCCAATCTTTTGTTTCTTTGTAGTAATTTAGATTATTTAATTTTTCTTCTAAAGAATCTTTAAATTCTAATAAGTTTTCATTATATGAATCAATATCTCCCCAAAATTCTAAACTTCCTTTTACGTCTACATTGTTATTTACTAGTAAATCAACTTTTTTCATACTTTATTTACCTCCTAAATACTTGTTAATTACTTTATTTAATGCTTTTCTATCAATTGGTTTAGATAGATAGCTGTTAAATCCTACACTTAAATATTTTTCATCTGTTCCTTCAATAGCATCAGCAGTAAGGGCAACAACAGGGGTTGTAAAATCTTCTTTTTCTCTTAGTTTTTCTAATGTTTCAACACCATTCATTTTAGGCATCATTATATCCATGAATATTAAATCATATTTGTTTGTTTTTACTAATTCAATAGCTTCTATTCCACTTGCAGCTAGTTCTATTTGGGTTTTATATGGTTTCATAAGTGTTTGAGCAACTTTTAAGTTTATTTTAGAATCATCAACAATAAGTATTTTTTTATCTGGATATTCTTTATAAGATATTTCTTCTTCAGTTGCCTCAGTTTCGGGAACTTCCATACTAATTATTTCTTGTTCAAGATAAATTCTAAAGGTAGATCCCTCACCATATTTAGAGAAGACAGTGATTCTGCCTCCCATTAGTTCAACAAGACTTTTAGTAATGGCAAGTCCTAAACCAGTTCCCTCAGTTGTAGTATTTTTATCTTCATCTATTCTTTCAAATTTTCCAAAAATAGTTTCTAATTTTTCTTTTTTAATACCATGTCCTGTATCTTTTACGGAGATGTACATAAGACATGTTTTACTATCCATTCTATTGATACAGTTTACGTTGAAAACTATTTCTCCTTTATCTGTGTATTTTGCAGCATTTGTTAAAACATTTAATATTATTTGTTTTACTTTGGAAACGTCTCCACGTAGTATTCCTGGTAAATCTGGAGAAAATGTCATTTTGAATTCAATTGGTTTTTCTTTAATTCTTGGTAGAACTAATTTTCTTAATCCATCAAATATTTCTCTTGGATTATAGCTTTTAGGTATGATTTCTACTTTGTTTGCTTCTATTTTAGAAATATCAAGAATACCATTTACAATTTCAAGTAATTGTTTTGATGCATCAACTATGTCGGTTGCATATTCTTTTGTTTCTTTTAAGTCATTAGAATCTACCATACATTCACTAAAGCCAACTATGGCATTTAGAGGGGTTCTAATTTCGTGAGACATATTTGATAGAAAGTCAGTTTTAGCTCTATTTGCTTTTTCGGCTTGTTCTTTAGCAATATTTAATTCTTTGATGTGATTTAAGTCAGGATTTTCAATTGTAAAGTACATGATGTAGTTGATAAATGTTAATGAGGCAGATATAACAATTAAATAAGGATTTAATTGGAATAGAATAAATATGAAAATCATAATTAATATAATTGCAAATATTGGGATGTGTCGGCGATCAATTTTTTTTAGGTTAAATAATACTATGGATATTGATAGCATAATGTATAATAAACATAAAATGTAAACTAAGTAAACTGATAAACCACCAACACTATAGTTTTCTCCTTGATTGATTACAGAAATTGGGGAAAATAATATTAAAGCTACTGTTAATAAATCGATTATAGCAAAAGGAATGCGATATACTTTGAATTTTTCTTTAAATTTAGGAATTGTTACTAGCGTAGTATAAAAGAATAAGCAATTACAAAATAAGATTAAAAATATAAAATCGATTTTATTTAAAAGCGGAACAAAAGTTAGCTCTAAATCAGATACTCCATTTAATGGAAATAATTGCAATATTGTTACTAAAATACTATCAAATAGAATTGATAATATCATTACTGCATACATTTTGTTTTCTAATAAATTTATTCTTTGTTTTGAAAAATATATAAATACCAATAATCCTGAAAAGAAAATTGCACATGCTGGTAAAAGTACACCCGTCATATTATCACCTATTATAATTATATCACGACTCTTTCTTTTCCTGCAATAAAAAAACGCATTTGCGTTTAATATCTTGATTGAAAATCGTTTCGTTTAAAATCTCTTACTAGTTTTTTTGCATACATAACAGTATCTTTATTTGCTTCGGTTATTGTTAGATTAGCAATATCTTTATAGACATCATAAGCAGTTATTACTTCTTTTGGTTGATAGTGGGAAGATGTTTCTACTTTTAGGTCGTATCTTGCTACAGTGTCCATTAAGTCTTTTTGATAAGCTTCCCATGCTGTTAAAGCATTGTTATATCCACGAAGAATAATTTCTCTTGCTGATAATTCGGTAGTTTCTCTTGTTAATTCATTATAATAAGTAGCTATCAGTTCATGATAATATTGGGTTAATTCTTCATCACTAAGTTTTGCTAATTCTTCTTCTTCTTTTTCTTCTCTTTTAGGTATATTTAATTCATACTTTTTAGCATATCCGTATTTTTCCATCATTAAATAGTACCATGTTGCTAAAACATCACGATAATAATCTAAGGCTGCTTTTTCAGATAAACCTAAATTAGCTAAATTAACGGGGTCATCAACTACTGTATGGATAGGATTTAGTTTTTTGTCAATTTTTTGTGTATGATCATATATATAATGAACTACAGGAACTAAATTTACACCTGTTTCCATTGCAAGTCTATAAATTCCTGGCCATAATTTAATTAAGAATTCATGAGGATATTTATTCCATACTCCTTCTGGTGCATACATAATATCTGCACCTAAATTTAAAGCATATTTCATTTTTTCGATAGAAGCATTTTTGCTTGATTTTGATTCACGATTAATCATGATAGAGCCAATTAAATATGCTAAAATGCCATCAAAAGTGTTATAAAATTGAGGTAAACTACCGAATAAAATATAGATTGATCTTTGACATGCTAGAACAGATGCAAGAGCATCGTCTTTAAAGTGGTGATTAAGTGTCCAAATTACAGGCTCATTGGGTAATTGAATGCCTGGGTCAGGTAAGATTTGGGCATCTTTATTAAGTAATTCACCTGTTTTGTAGTCTCTTTCAAGCTTTAATTCATTTCTATTTTCAAAAATTTGAGCTGAATTCATAAAATTTGGACCTAATAATTTAATTAAAGGATGAATTGTATATCTTCTAAATAACATACCGGCTTTTGACATTACTTTTTCTGGATCATTTTCTAATAAATAGCCAAAGTGTTTTAAGTTAAATAAAAAGAGCTTATCAGGGATTAAATTATCTCCTACTAAGTCACGATATCCAGATAAGACATGTTTATATTTTTCTAAATAATATTCAATTTGTCGAATATCTTTTTCACTAACTAAATTTTCTCTTAATTTTTGTAATTCTTCTTTTTTTAATTTACCATCAAATTCATTTTGAACTTTCATGTAAAATCTCCTCACAAATCTAATAAAATTTTAGCATATCAGTTTATTCTTGTCAAATTTAATATTCATGATAAAAAATTTGTGTTATAATTAAAATAGGAGGATATAAAATGAAATTAGATGGAAAAGTGGCAATTGTAACAGGTGGGGCAATGGGGATTGGTCGTGGTATTGTAAATGTGTTTTTAAAGTATGGGGCTAAAGTTATTATTCTTGATAGTTCTTCAAAGCTTAAAGATACGATTTTAGAGTTAAATGGAAAATATCCAGGAATGATAAATGGTTTTATTGTTGATATTAGAAAGAAGTCTTTAATTGAGGCAATTTTTAATGAAGTTAAAAATACTTATGGTAGTATTGATATACTTGTTAATAATGCTGGTGTATGTAAGCTTGCTTCTTTTGAAGATATGAGTGATGAAGTAAGAGATTTTCATTTTGATATAAATGTTTTAGGAACATGGGAAGTTACACATACTTTTTTACCTCTTTTAAAGGTAAAGGGAGGGGCGATTGTTAATTTATCAAGTGTTACTGGTCCTATGGTAGCAGATCCAGGAGAAGTAGCTTATGCGACAAGTAAAGCAGCAGTACTTGGTTTTACTAAAAGTTTAGCAGCAGAACTAGTTAAATATAATATAAGAGTTAATGCGATTATGCCTGGATATGTTAAAACACCTATGGTAGATGGGATGGCTAAAGAATCAAATGTAAGTGATCCTTTATCAGTCGTAGAAAAAATTGCTTCATCTATTCCAATGGGAAGACTTGCTCTACCAGAAGAAATTGGGGAGTTAGCAGCTTTTCTTTCAAGTAGTGAAGCTAGTTATATTACAGGTCAAGGTATTGTAATAGATGGTGGGTCTACCTTACCTGAGACGATAGCAATGGGAGTATAAAAATGGAATTTAGTAAAGTATTAGAAGAAAGAAGAAGTGTTAGAAAATATAATGATTTATCTTTATCAAAAGAGACTATAAAAACTATATTAGAATATGCGATTTTAGCTCCATCAGCTCATAATAGACAGCCTTGGTATTTTGTTGTAGTACAAAATCAAGATAAAAAGAAAGAAATAGGTGATATATTAGAAGAAAAAATGGGACCTCAGGGTAAGAAAACAAGTGATGTTATTCGTGATGCCCAAGTTCTTGTTTTGGTTTTTATAGATATAGAAGACGAAGTTATGGATTTAGTTTCAGTTGGGGCAAGTATTGAAAATATGGTATTAAAAGCTAGAGATTTAGATGTTGCTTCATTGTGGATAGGTTATATTTTAAATATTAGAGAGGAAGTAAAAAGAATAGTTAAGGTAAATAAAAAATTAGTATCAGCTGTTGCTCTTGGATATACAAATGCTTTTCCAAGTAAGAGACCTAGAAAAGAATTAGAAGAAGTTAGTCTTTTTATAGACTAGATTTGTTAGGAGAGATATATGAAAGTTCCATTAAGATTTCAAATCACTGAATATGATTGTGCAACAGCAACACTTGAAAATGCTTTAAGTTTTTTATATGAAAGAGAAGAAATACCAGCTGAGGTTGTTCGCTTTATATCTTTATATACACTTGATTGTTTTGATAAAGATGGAAATAGTAAAGAGGGTGGTACTAGTAAAGCAGCAATAGAGCTTGTTACAACTTGGATAAATGATTATTGTAAGACTCATGATTTTTCTTTGATAGCAAAACATTTATTAAATGAAGATGTTAATAGTAAAGAGTTAAAAAAGTGTTTAAGTAATGGATGTATTGTTTTAAGAACTTATCAAGATTGTGAACATTATGTTTTAATTACAGATATAGATGAAGATTATGTATATATTTGGGATCCTTATTATATTGCTAGAGAATATTATGATAGTGATAGACAAATAGAAATTATTTTTGATAAGCTATTTTCATATAATCGTAAAGTAAAGATGTCTAGGTTTTTGTCGGTTACACATAGAGATTTTGCTTTAGGACCTATTCATAATCGTGAGTGTTTATGTTTATATAAACAAATTAAATAGATTTTTATTATAAAAATTTATTTTTTTTAGCATAAAGTATGATATAATGATATAGTTTTTAAGGATATGATAAAATGAATAGATATGAGAGTACTAAAAGAGTTAGTATTTTAGGAATTATTGGTAATATTTTTTTGCTTATCATTAAATTTATTATGGGAGTTATTAGTCATAGTGAAGCAATGATGGCAGATGCGATAAATTCAGCTGGAGATATTTTTTCTTCTTTTTTATCTTTTGTTGGCAATAAAATAGCGTGTGTACCTAGTGATGAAGATCATAATTTTGGTCATGGAAAAGCAGAATATATCTTTTCAATGTTTATAAGTATTTTTATGATTTTAGTTGGAATTAAAATATTATTTGATTCTATTATGGCAATTATACTTAAAGATACATTTAGTTTTTCTATTTATTTGGTTTTAGTGTGTATTATTACTATTTTAGTGAAGTTAGGATTATTTTTAATTGCCAAAAACAGTTATAAAAATCATCATAATATTTTAATTAAAGCAACAATGAAAGATCATAGAAATGATATATTTCTTACAATGGGAACAATGGTATCAGTGATATTTGGTTATTTTGGATATTATTTTTTTGATGGAATATTTGGCTCTATTACTTCTATTTATATAATTACTACTGGGCTTGGTATTATGCTTGAAGCTTATCGGGTACTAATGGATGCATCTATTAGTAAGCAAGATAAAGATTTAATTATAAAGTTTATATTAGAAAATGAAAGTATTATTCGAGTAGAAGATTTTTATACAATTCCCGTTGGATATAAATATGTTGTTGTATTAACTATTGATTTAGATGGGAATATGAGTACTTTTAAATCACATACTATTGCAGATGCTTTAGAAAAAAGTATTATTAAGAATTTTAAAAAAGTATATAAAGTAATTATCCATGTTAATCCTGTAGAAGTATAAAGTAAATATTTTAATCATTATTTAATTATGCTATAATAAATTTGGTTAATCTAAATGAGTGGAACAAAATATGTCTCCGTATAATTATAACGGTGGTGCTGCCTTGTTCCGTGTGAATTCGAGTGGCTTCCTCGATACACCTAACGTGAATAACACGAATGGTGTGCGCCCAATATCCTTTTAAACTTATTACTTGATTAAGGTTAAGTAAAAAAGCATTAGGATACAAGATTAACCATAGGATATTCCTAAATATATAATATTGATATTTTAAATCTTGTATTTAAAATTATTACAGTATTTATAACCTTAAGTTTAATCTTAGGGTTATATTTTTTGTTTGTAAATGTTTTGATGTTTAGAAGATAAAAAATTGAATTTGGAATAAATTATTTTCTTTTAGAAATTTCTTTTTTTAAAATTTCATTCATTTATTAAAGACAAAATAAAAATAATATGTTAAAATATTTTTAGTTATCTAATAATTTATAAAGAGGTGTAGCATAGATGGCAAAGGTAATATCATTAGTTAATCAAAAAGGTGGTGTAGGCAAGACTACCACTAGCATCAATTTAGCTGCAGCTTTGGGAGTAGAGGGAAAGAAGACCCTACTAATTGATTTAGACCCTCAAAGAAATGCTACGACTGGACTAGGACTTTCTAATGGAGATTATGAACATGATGTGTATGAAGTTATGGCTGGTGTTTGCAGTATAAAAGAAGCTATAAAAAAAACGAAATTTAAGAATTTAAGTATTCTTCCATCTACTATCAATCTTGCTGGTGTAGATGTTGAGTTTGTCAAAAAAATGTTAGAAGATTCTGAGTTTAGACAAAATGAACAACTTAGAAAATCAATCGATGAGATAAGAGATAACTATGATTATATCATCATTGATTGTCAACCTGCTTTGGGGCTTGCAACGATGAATGCGTTAGTCGCAAGTGATTCTGTTATTATTCCTGTGCAATGTGAGTTTTTTGCTCTTGAGGGAATTACGCAACTTTTAAATTCCATTATTATGGTGCAATCAAGTATGAATCCAACTTTACGAATAGAGGGAGTATTATTAACAATGCTTGATGGTAGAACAATTATTGGTCTTGAAGTTATTGAGGAAGTACGTAAATATTTTAAAGATAAAGTTTTTAATACGATTATTCCTAGACTTGTAAGACTTGTAGAAGCTCCAAGTCATGGAAAACCAATCAATGAATATGATCCAAAAAGTAAAGCGACAATGGCTTATGCCAATTTAGCAAAGGAAGTGATTAGTCGTGACCGAAACTAGAAAAAAAGCTTTAGGAAAGGGATTAGAGCAATTATTTTCTAATGAAGTTATCAATTTTGATAATTTTGAAAAAGAAATTGTAGATGAGGGAAAAACTAATGGAGGAATCATAGAAATTCCTTTAGATGAGATTAGAAGTAATCCTTATCAGCCAAGAGTAATATTTGATAGCGAAGCTTTAGAAGAGCTTGCTAATTCTATTAAAGAGCATGGAATTATTCAACCTATTATTGTAAAAAAAGGAATTAAGGGTTATGAGTTAGTTGCAGGTGAGAGAAGAACTAGAGCAGCTCGTCTTGCAGGACTTAAAAATATTCCTGCGATTATTAAAGATTTTAATGATGTTGAAATGATGGAGATTGCTCTTATTGAGAATATTGAAAGAGAAAATTTAAATCCAATTGAAGAAGCTAAGGCTTATGAAAATATTTTGAAAATCAATAATATTACTCAAGATGAACTTGCTCATAAGTTTTCACGTAGTAGAAGTTATATTACAAATATGCTTGGATTATTAACTTTACCTGATATGGTTATTAAACTTGTGGAATCTAGGGAACTTACAATGGGACACGCTAGAAGTTTAAGTAAACTTGAAGATGAGAAAAAAATTGAAGAGTTAGCTTTAAAAATAGTTCATGATGGTTTAAGTGTACGTGATACTGAGAAAATGATACAAGCTCTTGATTTACCTAAGAAACATACGATTAGTAGAAATAATACTTATGATATTCGCTATAGTATTTATGAGAATTTATGTCGTGAAAAACTAGGAGTTAAAGTTAAGATAAATCCTAAAAGAATAGAAATTCCTTATAAAGATGAAGAGGAACTTGCTCGTATATTAGAGAAGCTTCATATTAGTATTGAGGGAGAATAATATGGAAATAACAGAAAAAATATTAGATGTTGTTATGACTAAACAAATATTTGGAACAGCAATGGTAATACTTATTACCTTTCTTTTAGTTTCTATTTTTAATAAAGCAATTGAAAAGATTATTATTAAAGGGAAAAATACATATGAAATTAAAAGGAGAAAGACTATTGTTAGATTATTTCAAAGTATTTTTAAATATTTGTTAATTATTATTGCTTTTCTTATTATTTTAGATTTTTATGGAGTAGATACAAAGAGTCTTATTGCTAGTTTAGGTGTTGCAGGAGTTGTTTTAGGTTTAGCACTTCAAGATACTGTTAAAGATTTAATAAGTGGAACTATGCTTATTATGGAAAATTATTTAGCAGTAGGGGATATAGTAACTTATAATAATTTTACGGGAGAAGTTATTGAGCTTGGGCTTAGAACAACTAAAATAAAAGGTTTTGATGGTGAAGTTATGATTATTGCTAATCGTAATATTGATACTATTATTAACGCATCTCAAAAGAAAGCTACTCTTTATATCAATATTCCAACAGCTTATGAAGAAAAGGTTGATAAAGTAGAAAAGGTTTTAACAAATGTAATAGAACAAGCTAAAATAGATAAGATTGTTCTTCCTGATTCAGCATATTTAGGTGTTAATGGATTTCAGGATAGTGCTGTAAATTATCTTATTTATGTAGTATGTAATCAAGATGATCGATATAAAGTTAATAGAGAAATATTAAAGAGAGTTAAGCTTGCTTATGATAAAGCAAAAGTTAAAATTCCTTATGAACAAATAGAGGTACATCATGGACAAGACATTTAATTTAGGTGATTTAGTTGTGATGAAAAAAAACCATGCTTGTGGGGAAAATAAATGGAAGATTATTCGAGTTGGTGTTGATATAAAGATTAAATGTGTAAATTGTGGCAGAGAAGTTATGATTGATCGATTAGAATTTATTAAAAAATTGAAAAAAGTTTTGGGTGAAGAAAATGAAGAAGCGTAATCTTAAAGATAAAATTACATTGGATCCTATTATGACCTTGTTGGTTTTAATTGTAATAACGATTGTTATTAGTGGTTTTTTATCTTTAATTGGAGTACAAGTTACTTATAATTCTATTCAAGATAGTGTATCTTTTAATTTTACACAGAGTTTAGTTTCTGTTGAAAATTTATTTAGTCTTAGTGGGCTTAAATATATTTTTACAACTACTGTTTCTAACTTTGTTTCATTTAAACCTCTTTCTAGTTTAATTATTATACTAATTGGTATTGGGGTTATGGAAAAGAGTGGATTTTTAAAGACTATTGTTACTTTGTTAACAAAAAAAGCTAAAAAGAAAACTGTTACTTTTTGGTTAGTCTTTATTTGTGTTGTATCTAGTATTATGGGCGATTTACCATTTGTTGTTATGATACCACTTAGTGCGCTTATATTTATTTATGGACATAGAAGTCCTTATATTGGGTTAATTGCTAGTTATGCAGCTTTATCGGCTGGTTCAGGGATAAGTGCTTTTTTAACTAGTACAGATTCTGCCTTAATGGATTATACTTTAATGGGAGCACATGTACTTAATCGTTCTTATGATTTGGGAACAGGGGTATTTTTCTTTATTATGCTTGTTGCTGTTATACTAATTTCAATTGCTATTACAATTATTACTGAAAATGTAATTGCCCCAAGACTTCCAAAGTATGAATTTCAAGAAGAAGAGATGGAAGAAGAATTTACTTTAACTAAAAGACAGCTTAAAGGTTTAGTTATTTCTGGGTTTGCTGGATTATTATATTTATTATTCTTTATATATTGTATTATTCCAGGGCTTCCTTTATCTGGAGCACTTCTTGATTATTCACAAGAATTTTATATTGATAAACTATTTAGTATAGATTCATTTTTTAGTACAGGATTTGTTTTTGTTGTTACAATGTTTTTTGTTATTTTAGGTTTCTTTTATGGAATTGGGGCAAAGACAATCCGTAATAATAAAGATTTATGTGATGATTTAGGACATAGTTTAGATGGCGTTGGCAAGCCTCTTGTTCTTATTTTCTTTGCTTCTACTTTTATTAGTATTTTTAAGAGTACTAATATAGGAGAAGTTATTACAGCATCTTTAGCAAATATTCTTTCTTTTGAGGGGTTAGGGGCTTTTCCACTTGTAATTATTTTATTTATTATTAGTGCAATTGCCACTATTTTCCTCCCTGGGTCTGTATTTAAATGGGCTATTATATCTGGTATTGCTGTTCCTGCTTTTATGAATGTAGGATTAAGTCCAGAATTTGCGCAAGTTATATTTAGGTTTGGAGAAAGTGTTACAATGGGTCTTACTCCTCTTGCTACATATTATGTTATTTATCTTGCTTATTTAGAGAAATATAACCAAGATATAAAGCCAATCAATTTATTTAAGACATTAAAGTTTCAAGTTCCATATAGTGTTGTTGTAGCAATTATTTTATTAGGACTTATTATTGTTTGGAATATTTTAGGATTTCCATTAGGAATAGGAGGAAGTGTTACAATGTAGATGTTTGTGACATTTTTTCTTTTTATTTAAAAATTGTGTTATAATATGTTTATTGGAGTGATTTTATGAGTTTAAAAGCAGGAATTGTAGGACTTCCTAATGTTGGAAAGTCTACTTTGTTTAATGCGATTACTAAGAAAAATATTTTAGCAGCTAATTATCCTTTTGCAAC
>CANUCD010000004.1 GCA_947856335.1 uncultured Bacilli bacterium
TTTAGAAGGGGATGAATATCCTTGGTATACCGATAATTTTAATGCTTGTACAACACCATCTAATTGCTATATTGATATTAAAATAGAAGATAATAAAATTTATTATTTAACACCAGTATTAAAGGAAGTTAGTAGTCTTGAAGAAGAGAAAGATGATGAGGCAGAGGAAGATGAAGTAACAGAATATGGTGAACTAGAAGAAAGAGTTTATACTATTCATGATGGTAATTTAGAATATGAAGTTATTAAAAGATATAAAATTGTTGGGATTACAGGTCAAACTGCATAATATGTAAAGTATACTTTAGAGTATGCTTTTTATATGATAGAAATATTAGAGAAGTTATTTATGATAAAGCTATAAAACATCATGAGTATTAGTGTAAATATATTATCAGTGCGTTCTATACACTTGTCTTTTTTTGTGTTAAAATATTTATGAGGTCGATTTTTAATGTTAGAAGAACTTGTTAGATATTTAATTGCTAATCATATAAGTATTTCTACTATGGAATCATGTACAGGTGGATTACTTGCTAGTTTAATTACAGATATTCCAGATGCTAGTACGATTTTAAAATTTAGTGCTGTTACTTATAGTACAGAGTATAAAATAAAAATGGGTGTTAAAAAAGAACTTATTGATAAGTATACTGTTTATAGCATGGAAGTAGCAAAAGATATGGCTAAGAGTATTTCTCTTTTTGCTGGTAGTCGTTTGGGAGTTGGTATAACTGGCAAGCTTACAAGTAATTTGGATGAAGAAAAAGGTGTTTATTTAGCAATTTATGATAGTTGTACTAATAAATATTATACAAAGTATGTAGATATTGTTAATAAAAATAGAAAAGATAATAAATTAGAAGTTATTGAAAGCTTTATAGAGTTGTTTAATTCGACAAAAGATTAGCTTTCTTTGTGTTATAGTACTTGTGGTGAAGAAAATGAAAGTCAAAATATTTGATGAATCTCATGAAAAAGATTTGGAGACACGAGTAAATGAGTTTTTAAAAGAATTAAAGGGAGATTTGGTAGATATTAAGTTTAGTACAGCAATATCTATGTTTGGGGAAGAACAGATTTATTGTTTTACTGCTATGATTATTTATACTAGTTAGGAGTGTTTGATGTGAAAAAAAATTCCTTTGTAGAGGGAACAATTATTGCAACTTTATGTATTGTTATTGTAAAGATACTAGGAATGTTTTATGTTATTCCTTTTTATGCTATTGTAGGATCTACAGGTGCAGCTTTATATGCTTATGCTTATAATATTTATGGACTTTTTTTAGAGATAGCAACAGCAGGAATACCTAATGCTTTAAGTAAAGTTATAAATGAGTATAATACTTTAGATAAACAAGAAGCTAAAGTTAGAGCATTTCAGTTAGGAAAAAGAATACTTGGTGTTATTGCTGTAGCAGCTTTTCTTATTATGTTTATATTTGCTCCTCAAATAGCAGAACTAATAATTGGTGATATGACAGGTGGAAATACGATTGAAGATGTTTCTTTTGTTATTCGTGCTGTATCTTTTGCTTTACTTATTTTCCCTTTTTTAAGTGTAACTAGAGGTTTTTTTCAAGGACATAATATTATTTATGTATCTAGTGTATCTCAAGTTATTGAACAGGTGGCAAGAGTATTTATTATTATTTGTGGTAGTTATATTGCTTTAAATTTTTTACATCTTGATATGACAACTGTTGTAGGAGTGGCTGTTTTTGGTGCCTTTATTGGGGGAATTGCTGCACTTTTTTATGTATATGATAAGCTTAGAAAAAATAAAAAAGAATTACATTTAGAAGATGATTTTAAAGTAAAAGATGAAGTTAGTAATAAAGATATTATTAAAAAAATTATTAGATATGCTATACCTTTAGTTGTTATTAGTATTGCTTTTACTATTTATAATAATGTAGATATGATTTTGGTGTTAAGAACAATGAATTATTTAGGTTTAGATGCAGATGAAGTTGAATTTATTGCAACAGGTATTTCTACTTGGGCTCCTAAGATAAGTATTGTTGTTACTAGTGTTGCTCTTGGTTTATCTGCTAGTTTAATTCCTAATATGGTGGAAGCTTATACATTAAAGAAATATGATGATGTTAATCATAAATTTAATAAATCTATGCAAATGATATTATTTATTAGTTTGCCTATGTGTGTTGGTATAAGTTTACTTGCTGCATCTATTTGGACAGTTTTTTACGGTTATCAAGCTCTTGGTACTAGTATTTTGATGGTTGCTATTTTTGCTCCTTTATTTTCTAATTTATATACAGTTTGTAATCATACTTTACAAAGTATGAATTGTTTTAAATGGGTATATATTAGTTCTATTACAGGTATTATTTTAAATGCAGTTCTTGATGTTCCGTTTATGCTTCTTTTTGATTTTATAGGTATTCCTGCTTATTGGGGAGCAACGCTTGCTACTATTGTTGGTTTTAGTGTTACTATATTTATTGCTATGCTTTATTTAAGAAGAGCATATAAGTTTAAGTTTCAGGAAGTAAAAAAAGTATTAGGCAATATACTTATTCCTCTTGGAACAATGATTGTTGTGGTAGTTCTTATGAAGCTTATGATACCTATTGATTATCAAAATTGGTTTTATTGTGTTATGTATATTGCTATTATTGCTTTGGTTGGAGCACTTGCTTATTTTATTGTTGCAGAAAAGATGGGACTTATTGATGAAATATTTGGGAAAGATTTTATGAAAAAAATAAAAGCAAGAATTTTTAAAAATAAAAAAGAGGTCTAGTTAGACCATATACATATTAGTTGTACCTTCTATTTCATCAGTTGTATAAATATTATTAGCTTCTAGTTTACTTATTCTAGCATCTAGGCGATTATAGTTTCTTTCTAGTTTTGATAGACGAGAGATAATATCTTCATAATCAATATTAAGAGCCATATTTGCATTAGGATTGTTATTTATGTTATAATTCATAGGTGCAATGGGACCAGCATAAAAACTTGATTGGGCATTGGTTGTAAAAGGCATATTTGTTATGTTTTGATTAGGAGTAGGTATATTTGTTTGATTAAAATAGCTTGCTTCACTAAAAAAAGCATTACGATCTTTTTTCATATCCACGTTCCTTTCAGTTTTATTATATGAGAAAGTTAGAAAGTAGTGATAGTATGCGACTTAGAAATTTAAAAGATAAAGATATTTTATTAGATTCTTGTTCTTATTTAGTAAAGAATCCTTTGGAATATAAAGGTAATTGGGCATCTTTATTTGGTAATATAAATCCTATTCATTTAGAGATTGGTATGGGAAAAGGAGATTTTATTGTAAAGATGGCTTTAGATAATCCTAATATCAATTTTATTGGAATAGAAAAATATAGTAATGTTTTAGCAAGAGCTATAAAGAAGTATCCTGATAAATATCCTAATTTAGTTATTATCAATATGGATGCAATAAAATTAGAAGATGTTTTTTGTCATGAAATTGATACATTATATCTTAATTTTTCTGATCCTTGGCCTAAAGAGAGATGTAAAAATAGAAGACTTACAAGTCCTGTCTTTTTAGATATTTATGAAAATATTTTTAAAGATAGAAAAAGAATTGTTATGAAAACAGATAATTTAATTTTATTTCAAAGTAGTATTGTAAATTTAAGTCAAGCTGGTTATATATTTAAGGAAGTATCTTTGGATTTGGAACATAGTTCTATTTTAAGTGTCTTAACAGAATATGAAAAGAAATTTAGGGAAAATAATATTAAAATCAATTATTTAGAAGCAATAAAATAGGGGTTAGTTATGAATAAGGGAGTTTTGGGTGCTATTATAGGCATAAGATATTTGATTAAGTATGTAAGAAATAAAAATATTATTTATTTTGAGGCAATAAAAGAATATGAAGATGAAATTAAATTATGGTCTTTAATTACTTTATTTGCTAATAATATGGATGATTTATGGGAAGATGTGCCTGATATTATTTTACATGATCTTTTTTTAGATAATAGATGTGGAAAGTATTCTTCTACTAGTACTAAAACATTTAAAGAGCAATTTAAGTATATAAGAAATAGGCTTTCTCATGGTGATTTTACTTATCAAGATAGAGTAATTTATTTTTATGATGAAGAAAATACTTTTTTTGATATTGATTTTTTAGAGAATCTTGTTTTATCAACTATTGCTAATGAAAAGTTTAAGTTTCAAAAGAATATGAGTGATATTGCTATATTATCTTTACTTCCTAAGGGGGAGACAACTAATTTTGATACTTTTTTGAAGAAAAATTATATTTATTTTTATCGAATTACACTACTAACAAGTAATAAAGAGAGATTAGGAGAATATTTTAAAATAAGTGATAAAAATAGACTTACTTTTGATTTAGTTTTTCAAAGTGTTAAATATCAAATTGAAACAAGTTTTATTAAAAGTTCTTCTGGAGAAATGAGGGAAGGATTATTAAAGACTCTTTTGAGTGTAGAAAAAGCTTTAGGAAGTAATATAAAATTAGAACTTATCTATCTTCATGATGTAGATAATATATTAAAAAGTGATGAATTTAAAGTTTTGGATTTTAAAGAAAAACTACAATATTTAATAAATAAAATTAAATTGGAAGATTCATATACATATAATACTATTATTTTAAATCATTTATTTATGTTACTTAAAAGTAGAAATGATTTAGTTTCAGATAGTTTGGTTGTAAATGATTCAATGCCATTTTTGTTGAAAGTATATGCAACGATTTTATTTTCTTGTGTTTATAATCATTTAGATTATGATATTTCATTAAAAAACAATTTAAAAGAAAGTGTTTCTTTTGATTCACATTATGTTTATGCTAAAAATGTATATAAAGAATATTTGCGAGTATTAAAACGTAGTTATGATGAAGCTATACTTTATTGCGCTCCTAAAGATTATAGTAATTATTTAGTTGGTCTTATTAAATATTATCAGAAATTACTTGATGATGTTTTAGATGGGGAAAGCGATAAACATTTATTTTGGAATCTTAGAAATGCTACTACACATAATCAAATAGAGTTTAAGGATGGTTTTATTAGATTTTATATAACTGGTAAACATATTCATTTATATCATTATCATAAAAAGAAAAAAGAGTGGGTACCTAAAGATTTTAGTAATAATGAAACTATATGGGAAATGAAAATTAAAGAAGAAGAACTTTTGCATTTGTTAGATTTACTTTCAAAATATCAAAATATTCCTACATCTATAATTATTTCGAAATTAAAGCGAAGAAAAAAGGACGTTAGTCCTCATCTAATAAAACAGCATGAATAACAAGTCTTTTAGTTCCATTGTTGCTACATGTTGATAGAGTAATTATTTTATCATCGGCATTTACTGGTACTTGAAAGTCATAGATACTGCGATTTTTTAACATATCAATAAAATCCAGAAAATCTTTATCGCCATCAAAGAATACTTTTAAGTAGTCGTTAGTATCTGGTACTTTATAGATGGCAAATATTTTAAATTTCATATTGTCATATAAAGTGTTGTAAGTAATTATTTGATTGTCTTTGTTTTTATACCAATTAGCATTATAAGTTTTATATAAAGTTCCAAACATAACACCACTATAATACATATTATGACCATATATTATGTTATTTTTATCTAAATTCATAGAATCATTGCGAAAATCAAGATAAATCCAACCATTAGCATTTTTTTCTTTGTTGATATTATGAGTTAGATAATAATCATTATCACTTGCTTGTACAACAGGATAATCTACGTTCGTATTATTTACAATTAGTTCACCAACAACTTCTTCGTTTACAGTTAATAAAGAAGCTAATTTAGTATTGGTAATTAGTTTTATTTCTTCTAGGGGAGTTTCTTCTTCTTCGGCTATTTCGATATTTTCTTCGTTTTTTTCTTTGATAATTTCGGTTGGGTCGGTTATTTCGATTACTTCTGCTAAATTTTGTTTAATAGAATCAACTTGTTTTTCTGCAATATAATTAGAAACACCAATATATGTTACAATTAAAATTACAATACTAGATATTATTAGACCACATATTTTTAATGTGTTTGTCATTGCTTGTTTAAATATATTTTTGTCTAAATATTCTTTGCTATATTCTAGTGATAGATATATTTTATATTTCTTTTTATATTGTTTATTTTTATTTTTTAAATATTCTGCTTGTTTTTCATCTGTTAAGTTTTCGTGAATGATTATTTTTAAGTTGTGACGATTATATTTAATTAGAATATTTACTAAGTTTTCAAGTTCGCTATTTATTAGTTTATTGATATGAATGGTTTTTAAGTATTTATTTATTTTTAAGAAATCTTCTAAATCTTTTAAATCTTCTAAAGATAGGGGAAAAGTGATACGAATATTGGTTTTATAATAAATGTTTGAATAACGAAGTAAATTATTTTTTTCCATGAAATTGCTTAAATAAAGGATTTCACATCTTGAGTTGCAAGTTATTCCTGATTTATCTAGTAATTCAATCATAAATGGTTGCATATTATAACAAGTAATGGTTTTAATGTGATTTGTAGAAATTAGTTTTTCGCATATTTCATAGGTAAGTGTTTCTTCTTCTTTTATTTCTATTTCAGTTATATTTGTTGCCTTTTTTAATAGATTTAAGACAAGGGGAGTTAAAGCTATTTTAGTTATATAAGCTTTTTTAATGGCATACTGAATAGATAGTTCTTTTATAAAAGAAGAAATTATTTTTTCGTTTTCTTGAATATAAATATCACTAAAAATAAGTTCATTATTACTAATGATGTTAGTATTTATTAAATCATTGTTGATAGAACTATTATTTGTTTTATAAGAAAAAACTATATTATTGTTTTCAATGCTGATCAATATTTTTTTCACACTATTCACCTTTATTATCATAACATAAATTGACACTTTTTTAAATATTTTTAAAAAAGAACTTTATTTTTTACATTTTTATGATATAATTATGTCATAATAATAGTAGAGAAAGAGGTTAGTTAAATGAAAAAGAGATTTGTGTTATTTTTGGTACTAGCAACATTTATAGTTCTTCCTTTAAGTGTATCGGCTGCTCCTGTATCATTTAGTGATGATGATGGTGATGGTGTTTATGAAAATGATGCCGCTATTTCGATGGGACAGTTTGGTAATATTGAAGAGGGCGATATGACTTGGGAGTATACAGATGAGGAAGCAGGAGAAAAGACTTGGACAATTAGTTTTGTTACGAGTCATCAATATATTTACTTTTCTTTAATTCCAGATGCTCTTGATATTGACAGTGTAGTAGTTAGTGGCACGGGATTTGCTTTACTTGATCAAGCTAATGCTGGAGATGGAATGGTAGATGTGATGATTGAATCTGCAAATAATGGTGGAGGAGAAGTTACTATTACAGTTATAACTTATGATAATGCTGATGAGGGTTGTCAATTAAGTGTAAGTCCTCTTAACCTAGATTGTAGTGTTCAAGTTTCTGGTCTTTATTTTGACAATAGTGGAAATGTTATTACAGCTGAGGAGTATGCTGAGGTATGTGGTAATGTAACTCCTGATGATCCTAACGATGTACCAAATAGTCAAACTGGTAGTGTTATTCCATATATTGCTATTGGTGGGGGACTTGTTGCTATAGCTTTGGTATATTTCCTTAGTAAGAAAGCAAATAAAGTTTATAAAATATAAGCATTGATTAAAAATTGATGCTTTTTTTCTTTTTGGGGTTTGCTTATCTATTTAATTTGTGTTATAGTTAATGGCAAGAGGTGTTAAAAATGCGTGAATTTAGTGAACAAGAATTAGTTAGAAGAGAAAAACTTGAAAAAATAAGAGAAAGAGGAATTGATCCATTTGGTCAAAAATATTTAATTAGTGATTTTTCTTTAAATATTAAAGATAAATATGGACATCTTACTCATGAAGAATTAGAAGAAAAAAATATTTTGGTTAGTGTTGCTGGACGTATTATGTTTATTAGAAAGATGGGTAAAGCAAGTTTCTTCTCTTTAAAAGATAAATTAGGTAATATACAAGTTTATATTTCTATTAACGATGTTAAAGAAGATACATATTCATTATTTAAGAGTGCTGATATTGGGGATATTGTTGGAGTTAAAGGTTATCTTATGCTTACAGGAACAGGAGAGCTTACAATTAAATGTATGGAGTATACACATTTAGTAAAAGCTTTAAAACCACTTCCAGAGAAATATCATGGACTTAGTGATGTTGAGGAAAGATTTAGAAGAAGATATGTTGACTTAATTATGAATGATGATGCTAGACGTATTGCATTTGCTCGTCCAAAAATTATTCGTACAATCCAACATTATTTAGATAACTTAGGATATGTTGAGGTAGAAACACCTATTTTAGGAACTATTTTAGGAGGGGCTGCTGCAAGACCATTTGTTACGCATCAAAATGCTTTAAATATTGATATGTATCTTAGAATTGCAACAGAACTTAATTTAAAAAGACTCTTAGTTGGAGGAATGGATGCCGTTTATGAGATAGGGCGTATTTTTAGAAACGAGGGAATGGATAGAAAGCATAATCCTGAATTTACAACGATTGAACTTTATAAAGCTTTTTCTGATTTAGAGGGTATGATGGATATTACAGAGGGAATTGTAAGTACTTGTGCAATGGAGTTAAATGGAACTTATGAAACAGATTTTTTAGGACATCATATTAGTCTTGCTCCTGGGTTTAGAAGAGTTCACATGGTAGATTTGATTAAAGAAAAGACGGGAATTGACTTTTTCCAAGTAAAATCGGTAGAAGAAGCTAAAAAGCTTGCTTTAGAAAATCATGTTGAAATAGAAAGTCATTTTGGATATGGTCATATTGTTAATGCTTTCTTTGAAAAATTTGTTGAAGATACTATTATAGAGCCTACTTTTGTTTTTGGACATCCAATTGAAATTAGTCCACTTGCTAAAAAAGATCCTAATGATCCGAGATTTACGCAGAGATTTGAATTGTTTATCTTAGGTAGTGAGTATGCTAATGCATTTACAGAATTAAATGATCCAATTGATCAGATGGAACGTTTTGAGTCACAATTAAAAGAAAGAGAACTTGGTAATGAAGAAGCTAATGATATGGATATGGATTTTGTTGAAGCATTAGAGTATGGTATGCCTCCAGCTGGTGGTATGGGTATGGGAATTGATAGACTTGTTATGCTTCTTACTGGTAGTGAGACAATTCGTGAGGTTATTTTATTCCCACTTATGAAGCCAAGAGATTAAAAAAGTATATAAAAAAGCAGTTTTTGCTTTTTTTTTAAAATAAATTGTATTATAATCTTTATTAGGAGGGAATTTATGAAAGAAAAAGAAAATAAATATGGTTTATTAAAAACTATATTAGTGTTTGTAGCAATTGCTATGGTGTTAACATGGATTATTCCATCAGGATTATTTAGTTCAACTGGTTATAGTGAGATGGGAGTACTTAGATTTGGTATTTATGATATTGCTTCTTCTTTGTATTATGCTGTTTCATTTGGACTTGATAAGATTCTTTTGCTTTTAGTAATTGGTGCTTTTTACGGGGTTATTACTAAAACTAGAGCTTATGAGAGAATAGTATCTGGTATTGCAAGAAAACTTAATCCAAGAGTAGCTGTTATTTTATTTTCGGTTATTTTAGCAGGATTGACAAGTGTTGTTACTCAGACATTTGTTGTACTTATTTTTGTGCCATTTGTAATTTCTGTTTTAAATCGTTTGAAATTAGATAAGATGAGTATTTTGGCAACAACCTTTGGTTCTATTTTAGTTGGTATTATGGGAGCTACCTATGGTACAGAGGGTGCAACTATGTTTAGTCGTTATTTAGGTTATACTCTTGAGACACCAAATGTTATGCCAGCATTATTAGTTAGAGCAGGTATTTTAGTTATTGGCTTAGTGCTATTTAATTTCTTTACTTTAATGCATATGAATAAGGTTGATAAAAAAGCTGAGAGTATTGATTTGTTTGAAGTTGCTGTAGCTGATGAACGTGTAGATAAAACAAAGAATATGATTCCAATAATTGTAGTTGGAGTGTTGTTATTTGTTTTGGCAATTTTAGGTTTTACTAATTGGAAAGCTAATTTTGGAGTAGATGTATTTGAAGATTTTCATGAAATAGTTACAGAAGATATTAGAATTGAAGGTAAGACTGAAAACTCTAATGATTTCTTTATTCTAAGAGATATTATAGGTGTTCAAACTGGAGCATTGGGTTCTTGGGATAATTTTACAATTAGTGCTATAATTATATTATTTACTGTTATTTTAGCTATTTGTTATCGCTTTAAGTTTAGTGAATTTTTTGATAGTATTCGCTCGGGTATTAAGAAGTTTATTATTCCATCATTATGTATTGTTGGAGCTTATTTACTAATGCTTGTAGTATGTCATCCAAGTTATGCTCAATCTTCATTTGTAGCAACAATTGTTAATAAAATTCTTAGTATTACTGATGGATTTAATATTGCAACAATGACACTTTCTAGTTTATTATTTAACATATTCCATACTGATTTAGGTTTTACTGGATATGTTTTAGGAGATGCAGCTTATTCTGGTAATTATCTTGTTACTGAGTTTGCTGATTATATGAATCCAGTATATACCATGTTTACTTCTTTATATGGTTTTGTTCAATTCTTTGTACCAACAAGTATTGTGCTTGGTATAGGACTTGTTTCATTAAAAGTTAAGTATAAAGATTGGTTAAAATACATATGGAGATTCTTAGTTGGAATGTTTATTTGCTTGCTTATTATATTTATTTTAATGACTATTGTATAAAGGAACTTTGCTTCCTTTTTTTGCTTTCTTTTTGTTGAAAAACTAGTTGTTGTATGCTATAATTTAAGTTATGAGGTTGGTGTATATTTATGAAGAGATTATTGCCTTTCATTTTCACCTTGACATTATTCTTTTTAGGTGGCTATAATGCCTATGCTGTGTGTGATGCTACAGAGATGAATCGGCTTAATAGTTTAGCAGTTAATGTTGGGGTTGATTATGAGATTGTGGAATTAGAAATCCCTGTTAATGAGGATGTTAATCCACCAGATGGTTTGGATGCAGATGAAGAGTATATTCCACGTAAAGATCATTTTAAGTTTTATATAACTAATATTACAGAAGAGCTTTATGTAGTAGTTACTAATGAACTTACTGAAGAAAAAAGAACTTTTACATTTGATGATGCAGAGAATGGCGTTATTACATTTGCTGATATGACTACTGTAGATATGGTTGATTATACATTTGAAATATATAGTTCTAGTGTTACTAATTGCCCTGATACTTTACTTTATACTTGGTATGAGACTACACCGATGAGAAATTTATATAGTCATTCTAGTTTCTGTATTGGTATTGAAGAATTTTATTTGTGTCATGATTATTTATCCGTTCAAGTTTCTTTTGAAAATTTAGAGGAGCTTACTCGTGAATATCGTGAGGGGCATCTAAATCAAGATGGAGAAGAAGTAATTGTAGATGAAGAAGAAAAAGATAACGGATTTATGGCTTTTGTTGAAGAACATATGACAGTTATTATTATTGCTGCTGTTATTATTGTAGCAGCTGGGGGATTGATTACGTTTGTGGTAATTAAGAAGCAAAGGAGTAGAATTGTATGATGAAGTTTTTTAGAAATACTAGTTTGTTTATTATTACCTTAATGTTAGCATTTGGTTTTTATATGGATGTTGATGCGGCTGCTACAGAATGTGAGACTAAATATGGTCTTACTAATTCTAATGAATGTCGTGTTACAGAGAATAGAACTATTGTTGTTTCTGGTAATGGCGCAAAGTATCGTCCACTTAGATATTCAACAGAAACAAAGAAAAGTGCCGTTGGTACTCATGGACGTACTAATAGTTTAGGGTATCCGACAAATTTTTATCGTGATATTAGTATTGATTACTATGTTAATAGTAAGTTGATTAGAAATGGATATTTTACTAGTTATAAAGATACTAATTATCCTAGTGTCGTTATGTTCTGTTTAGATGCACAACATGAGGGATATAATCCTCTTTGGGCTTCAAGATTTTTGCTTGATACAAGTGAAAGTGGAGGAGTTAAAGCATTTGACGTTGCTGTTATGGAAATTTTGGTTGGTGATGGGAATTTACCATCAGTTGTAACTGAATCTAATGTTACTGATTATTGGGCAAGACTAACGGCTATAAGAGCAGTAGAATATACTTTTGGGTATTACTATGTTGGTGATAGTACAGAGCATTTAGGAGCGTTTCACGCTAATTTGTCTGTTATAAATTCTTGGCTTAATGAAGATTCTTCTCATTATGATGCTTTAAACGAAGCAATGGGAGGTAGTTTAGCTTCTAGAAGTTCTTTTCAAGTTAATACTACTTCTTACTTTTCAGGAGCAGCTACTTCTTTAGCTAAAGAATATTATTTTAATGCTTTAGATGCTGCAACTGAATATATTTATAATGCTGAAGATAATAGAGCAAAAGTTGATACAACAACTGTTAAACCTGAACCTGGTGAAGTTGAAGTTGATGAAAGACCAGAGGGTGATTTTGTATCAAAAGATGTTGTTCATACAATTATTGTTTCAGGAATGCCTAATAATGGACAAAATTCTTTTAAAATTAACGGTATTAAATATGTAGATGATGTAGAATATGCTGGTCTTGAGGGATATATTTCATCTATTCAAATAGGTGATGTTAAAATTGAGGGACGTAATTTAGTAGAATCATTTTTAGAGCAAGATTTACTTGCTGAGGGTTCAGCTTATGATTTTACTGAAGAAACAGAAATAAAAATTACAGTTCATTTTGAAGGATATGAGACTGCTAATAATGATAGAATTGAAACTTTAAAATGTGGACAAGCTCCAATTAAATATTATATTGATGGAAGTTATACTTCATCTGAATTTGGAAAATATAGTGATTATGTTGCTACTATTTGGTATAATGATCATGATGAATCACAAAGATATTTAAGTATTGAAAAAGCAGGAGAAAATAGTAATGAAGCTACTTGGAAAAGTGAATATGAAACATACTTAATTGATGCTTGTGATTGTGATGATTTAATAGAAGCTTGTATTGCTTCTGGAAATATCAATAGTTCTGAATGTGATGAATTATTTGAGGCTGATTGTGGAGAGTGTGCAGAACTTCAAGTAGAATGTGCATTTGGAGATGAAGAAGCTTGTAAGGAATACGGAGCTGTTTGTGAAGTAGAATGTGGTACAACGGTAGATAATTTTAATTGTTGTGATGTTAATAATAATTTGATTATATCTCCTTTGGATGATCATGATGTTTATATTAGTGGACCTGAAAATGTTAAAGCTTGTTTTGTTGATCAAATAGATGGTCAAATAGCTTTAGAAGGTGAAGATGGTAATGCTGAGCAAGCAGTGGGTGCTAAAGATGAAGAGGGAAATTCTTATACTATTGATAAAAACAGATATTGTCTAGTATCATGTAAAGAAGATTATAAAATGACTATGCCAACAGCTAAACTTGTTAATGCTGGTAGATATTTTACGTTTAAGGCTGCAGTTGAAGGTACTAAAACATGTTATACTAATACTATTGATAGAGAATTATATAATAAAGATATTATTGCTAAAGAAAAAGCTATAACTGAAGCTTATAATGAGTACCGTAAATGGTATGAATTATATCATAATGGCAATATAGTTCCTGTTTCTGGAAGTTATACATCTTCATGTAGTTGTGGTGCTCATAATTGTGGACCAAATTGCTCTAGTACAAGTTATTATCCAAATTGGAGAGCTACTGCTACTGTTGATGATTGGCAAACAGTAACTGGTGAGAATGAAGCAACAGGCTTGATTTCTGTTAGAAGTGGTGCTAATGGCGTTAGTGCAACTTATACTTATCAACGTCCAATAGGCGCACATTCTTCTAGTTGTTCTGGTGGTAGTTGGACTGTTAGTGTTTGTACCGGAAGAGATGAAAACGGAAAATGTACTTCTCATGGCAGGGAAGAGCGATCTTGTCCAGGAGGAACAAGAACTTATTATACTGGTACTGAAGTGGTACACACAGAAGCTGATTTTAGAAATTATCTAAGATCCCAAATGGTTTCAGCACAAGGTAGATTAGAAGAAGCACAAAAAGATTATGAAGACGTTATACGTCAATACAATGAATGTTCTGAATGGGATAGTGAAATACAATATGATCCAGAAGTGTATTATGATTATGAAGAAAGCTATCTTAATGATTTAGGCTATAATAAAGGAGAAATGGATAAAATCATATCAAATGTTAGCAACTCAGAGTGGTATTGTAATTCAAATGTAACTAGTTCAGGAAATGAAACTAAAGCTGAACTTACTGGTCTTGAATACGATTCATGTTCTTTAAGAAATTCTAGTTCGCAACGTTATACAACAATCAATTATTATTATTGTGATATCAATGGGTGTGGAACTAATAGACCGGGAAGTGCTAGAAAGATATCCGATGCAAGATATAAAAAGGTAATGTCATCAATAGACGCTGAATATATTCCATCAACATTATTCTATAATATATATCCTAGTGGTGAGATTACAAATAAAAAAGCTGATAATAATGTTGCTTTAGAAAATGGATTGCCAGTTGCTCTTAATACTAAACGGGGTATTTATAAATACACTGTTAATATGACTAATCTTGGTGAATATTATGATACTGGAAATGTATTTGAAAATAGTAAAGGCGGAGATACTGGAAGACTAATTGGTGGTAAAGGTGCCGTTATTAACCGAGATGAGTATGGTGAATTTGTTGATGCAAATGGTACTGTACAGTATGCATGTTCATATCTAGTTAATATGGGTATTACAGATGGTGATACAGTTATTTGTGATTTTGATACTGAATGTAGTGGAGATGATTGTATTGCTGATTGTATTGGACCTAATTGTGATTATGAGTGTACGGGAGAAGATTGTATCGCTGATTGTATTGGGGCTGGATGTATTTATGATAGTGATGCTGGTACATCATTGATTGAAAGAGTTGTATCGCTTTCTAATTTATTCCCTAATGGTACAAATTCATATAATTGGAATAGAGATTTCAATCCAAAAGCAGAAGAAACCATTACAGAAATACAAGAAGCTGGTAATAGTGTATATGATGAAGATCCAATTTTAAGTGTAACTATTACTCCAAGTGTAGCTAGAGCAATTAAACAGTATAATGATAAGGCTGAGAGTGATGGTGGATATTCAAATAGTACTCTTGCTTGTTATGCTTTAGATGGTTATGAAGAAATTGCTTGTTATAGTTCATTTATTGATGGTTTAGTAAATGGATATATCGAATATGACGGAGTTAATTATATTAACAATATTGATGTCGTTAATAGCCGCAGTTTGATAATGGGTCATGATTACCGAATTGTTGGAGATAACAACACTAAATATTTTACGACATGGAATGGTAAGATATCTGAAGAAGATATGCTTGGTCCATCATGGAAGTAGAAAGGGGGAGTAAAGAATGCAAAGTTCATATTGGGGTTATTGGTTAGTTGTTATGGGTGTTGCTATTGTTGGACTAATGATTTCTGTTCAAGGAATAACAACCAATACAACTCAAGATAGCTATGCAATTAGAGAAATAACCGATGCATCAATGTTAGAAGCTGTTGATTATGGTTATTATCGTGATTATAATGAAATCAAAATTAACAAAGAAAAATTTATGGAAGTTTTTCTTCGAATGATAGCTGAAGTTATGGGAGTTAATGATACATATGAAGTTAATTTCTATGCTATTTATGAAGCTCCTCCTAAAGTCAGCGTAGAAGTTAAATCTAATAGTGGAGCTAACTTTATATCTGCAGGTGAGTATGATACAACTTCTAGAATAGATGCTATTATACAAATTCATGCAGAAAATTATAATGAAGATTAGGAGGATAAAATGGGAAATATCGTAACAACAATAAAAAGATTTATTTCAAATAAAAATACGATTACAATACTAGGTGTGTTATTAGGAATTGTAGTTTTGTACTTTGGATATAATTACCGTGTTGATCAAGCAATTGACACGGTTATGGTTCCATTTGCCAAACAGACAATAACTGCTACATCTGAAATTACACAAGAAATGATTAGTACTGTAGAGGTTTTAAGGACATTTGTTTCTTCAAGAGATAATTTAATTGTTCAAACAAACCAACTTATCAACAATACTGATCCTCGGTGCGTAACGTATGGAACAAGTATTCCAGAGGGGGGATTTTTCTATAGTGAGCAAGTTGTTTCTTGTGAATCTGCTCCAAATAATCCATTTAAAAATATGCCTGATGGATATGGACCTTTCTCTTTATCTGTAGATATTCATACGACTTATGGTAATTCTATGTATCCTGGAGATTTTATTGATTTATATGTTAAGATGACAAGTCGTGATAATAAAGTTATTTTTGGTAAGTTTATTGAAAAGATAGAAATTTTGGATGTAAGAGATAATCAAGGTGTTGGAGTATTCTTGACAAGTGAAGCTAAAACTCCTGCTGAGCTTTTATTCGCTGTGCCTGAAGATTTATTCTTGCTACTTAGTAAAGCTACATATGTAAGTGGCGTTGAGTTAATTCCTGTACCAAGAAATGCTTCTTATACGACAAATCCTGGAGAAACAGCAGTAACCAGTGAGTATTTAAGAAATGAAATTGAATATTATACTCAAGATATCCCTGATGAGGTTGTAACTGTTCCAAATATTGATTAAAAAAAGAATAAATAAAAAGGAGGTGCTTAAATGAATGATGCTATATTCTCGCAAATAGACTTTGGACCATTAAGAGAATTTATCGAAATAGATGATATTACCGATATTTCTTATACAAATGGTGGACAAATATGGGTTAAGAGTTTAACAAAAGGCGTATATCGTGTTGAAAGACCAGAAATCAATAATGCTTTAATTGAAAAACTTGCTTTCCAATGTTCTAATGTTATGGGAAAAACATTCAATATGGCACATCCTTTTTTGGATGCTGAATCTGCTGAATTACGTCTTAATTTTATTCATGAGTCTATTGCCACGAATGGTGTTGCTTTGGTTATTCGTAAAACACCAGCTAAAATTCGTTTAAATCGTGATAAATTATTAAAAGAAGAGTATGTTAGTGCTGATTTACTTGATTTTTTGTTAAATTGTGTGCAAGGGCATGCTAATATTATAGTTAGTGGTGAAACTGGTAGTGGTAAAACTGAGCTTGTAAAGTATCTTGCTAGTACAACGAAAGAAAATGAAAAAATTATTACTATTGAAGATACTTTGGAGTTACACTTAGATAGAATATTCCCACATCGTGATATAGTTGCTATGAAAACAAATAATATTGCTAGTTATTCAGATGTTTTGGTTACTTGTATGAGACAAAATCCAATTTGGATATTGTTATCTGAGGTTCGTAGTGCTGAGGCTGTTATGGCTGTTCGTAACTCTATTTCATCAGGACATCATATTATATCAACAATTCACTCTGATAAAGCAGCACTAATTCCTATGCGTATGTATAGTTTGATTGAATCTAATATTGATGTTGAGCAATTTATTACTACTATTCATCGATATGTTCAAATAGGAATATATGTTAAAGGATATATGAGTCAAAAATATGGTAGATTCCAAAGAGAGATTATGGAGATTTGTGAGTTTTATGTAGATGATGAAAATAAACCACAAGTTAATACTATTTTCCAAAAGACTTTGGATGGACGATTTACTCTTAATAATCCAACAAAACATTTAAGAGATTATTTAGCAATTCAGGGTGTAGTTTTAGACGAAGATTTATTTCATTTAAAAGATAAAAAACAAGATACTATAGAGACTTTATAAAAGGAGGATTGTTATGGAATTTGTAATTATATTTCTTATTGCCATATTTATTATCATTTATCGTAAAAATGATGGTACTGACACCTTTTATAAATTTGTTAAAAAACAATTTGGGGTAGTATATGAAAGATATGCTCCATATAGTTATCGAACTATAAGTGCTAAAATGAAAGATTTAAAGCAAGAGTATACAATTAAAGATTATACTTTGCAAATTATTATTATTGGTGGCATAGCTGCTGCTATAGCATATCTTTATTTTTATAGTTTGATAGTAGTTATTATTTATACTGCTATTGCTATTGCTTTTATTCCGTATTTAGCTTTTTTGCGTAGTAAAAGAATTTATAGTGAGTATCTTTTCGAGCAAATACAAATATATACGACTAATGTTATTATGGAATTTAATACAACGCAGAGTTTTGTTAAATCACTTGAGGGAGTAAGAGATTCTGGAATATTAGAAGATCCTGTACTTGAAGATGTTAAAACAATGATTAACATGTCTTATCAAAATGGTACGATTGATGAATCTATTGAGTATTTTAATCAAAAATATCCTTATTATATGGTAAAAAATATGCATCAATTATTTTTACAAATTACTAAAGAGGGTGCTAAAGATTCAGGAGAAGCTTTAGAGAATATGAGTATGGATATAGATGCTTTAGTAGAAGGTGTATATCGAGATCAGATGGATCGTAAACAATTTCATACAAGATTTATTACTTTTGCCATGGTATTATTTTTGCTTGTTTTAGTTATGCAGGTATTACTGGGTAAAGAAAGTTATTTGCAACTTTTAGATTTATGGTATGTACATATTGTTTTACATGCAATTATTATTATAAATTGTTATTTCTTATTGTCAGGGGAAAAGTATTATAATGATAATGTGGGGGTAGAGTAATATGCAAATAGAAATTGCTGTTTTAGCGGTTATTATTTTCTTTATCTTAACTTATAGTGGAAAGATAAGTCTTAATAAGTTAGTTGCAGATAATGAAATGTATTTAAGAAGATTAAAAGAGAGTGATTGGGACTTTTATGTTAAGGCAAAATATGGAGAATCAGTAAATCCAGATTTACTTTTCAATAAAAGAATAAGAAATACTTTGATTGTTACAGTATTAGTATTTTGCCTGCTTATATCTAATATGTCTTATGTATATGCACTTGTATGTCTTGTTGTTGGGTTTGCTTTCTTTAAGTTAGATTATATCAATTTAAAAAATTATTATAAAAAACATTTACATGAAATTGATACAATGCTTCCATATTATTTAAAGGGACTTGAAATATTGATTCAACATTATACAGTTCCAGTAGCAATTGGTAAATCACTTGAGGATGCTCCTGAAATATTTAAATCTGGATTACAAGATTTAATAAATGCAATAAATGCTGGTGATGATACAATAGAACCATATATGCAATTTGCAAGAGAATATCCAGTGCGTGATTCGATGAGAATGATGAGACTTTTATATCGTCTTAGTCTAGGTAGACAAGAAAGAAAACAAGAGCAGTTACTAGCTTTTTCTAAAACGATATCTAATTTACAACAAAAAGCAAGAGAAACAAAATATAAAAATCGTCTTGATAAGATGGAAAGTAAGACTATGAGTATGCTTATTACAACTGGTTTAGGTGTTATGATACTTCTTATTTTTGCAGTATTATTACTTATGAAAATATAGACATTTTTTGACAATATTTATTTTAAAAACTTGACATTATAGTGAATTTACGTTA
>CANUCD010000005.1 GCA_947856335.1 uncultured Bacilli bacterium
TTCCTAGCTTATATATTTATTATAAATTTGGATATACTAAAAGTCAAGAAAAATAACACAATATTCGCCAATAACTTTGATATTAAACTTTTAATGAGAAAATGGTGCTGGTGATGTTATGGATTATAAAATAAGATTATTGGATATTAGAATAGATAACAATTATACTCAACAAGATATGGCTAACATTTTAAAAATTAGTAGAAGTACATACAAAGATTATGAATTACAAATTAGTGTTATTCCTATTAAACACTTAATAACTTTAAGTGAATTTTTTGATTTATCTATTGATTATATTTTAGGATTTACGAGAAAAAATCAATATTTAAACACTATTGATGCTGATAAAATAAATGCTGGAATTAGATTAAAAGAGTTTAGGAAAGAATATAAATTAACACAAGTTAAATTAGCAAGCATATTAAATACGACTTTCTCAACAATTGCTTTTTATGAAAAAGGAAGAAATTTTATTGCTACTCCCTTTTTATATACAATATGTAGGAAGTATCACATTAGTGCTGATTATCTTCTAGGTAAAATAAATAGACCTAAGTATATATAACTTGGGTCTATTTTGTTAAAATTATACCTTTTGGTATTAGTATTCCTTTTGAATAATATCTAAGAGCAATATTAAATAGTCTATCATAGAATGGTATATTATTACTAGTAAATATATCTATAATTTCTTCTAATTCTTCTTGTGATAATCTTCTTCCTGTTCCTCTTATTGGATAACCAAATTCATCTTTTTGGGCATCTATTTCATAAATTGTTGTTAAAATTGTATTCTTGTTTATGTTATTTATTATTTTTAATGGTTGAAAGAATTTTTTTAATATTACTTGGTCAGGTATAGGTAAAGATAATTTAGCAAAGTTAAATTCATGAATATTTGTATCTTTAAAGTAATAAAAATAATCAAATAAAGTAAATTCTCTTGTTATACCATCAATTGTTATTCCCTCTTTAATACATCTTAATAAATCAACGCATAATAAAGCTTTATTTTCATTCATTTGAGCTGTTTCTTTTTCTACTCTACTAATTACTCTTTCTTGTAATAACTTATTTTTTAATTGTTTAATTCTATTTTTAAAATAATTTGTTGTTGTATTTTTTAGTTTGCAAAATTCTTTAAAATCATAAGAAGAAGATAAATATTCATAGTATATAGAATCATCTTGTTCTTTTTTTACTGCAACTTTTCTTTCACAGGAAGATTTAAGAGCTTTTAGAAAAGTTTGTTCTAATTTTCTTTGTTCTTCTTTACTTAATTCTAAGTGTATAGCATAACAGAAATTAGAAATTTTTTCTGCAGTTACTTTAGTTGTTTTAAAACATTCTATCATTTCTTCTATACTTTTATCTTTTAAACTTTCAAGTAGTTGATATGATGGACTACTAAAGAACTTTAAATGTTTATAAGAAGATATAGCTTCTTCTATATTTTCTATTTTCAAAACATAAGTCCCATAATATTTAGCTAAAGATAAAATATCTAATACACTCATATCCCATATTTTTGCTTGTTCTTCCATGTTTTTATTCATAAAATTTTCTTGTAAAGCATACTCATAATATTTTCTAAATTTAGCAATTATTCTTTTTTTAATTGAAACATCTAGAGTAGTGTTAGTAATAAATACTAATAAGTCATAAGTATTTAGATTCATTTCTTTTAATTTTTCATCAAAAACTTCATCTTCTTTTAAAAATGGTATTATTTCTTTTAATAAAGAATTTACATATTTTTTAAAATAAGTTATTTCATTTTTAGTAGCATAGTTTTCTATATATGAATAAGCTTTTTTTCTTTCCCAAGATTTTAATCTGTTTTGTGATAAAAACTTTTTTAAGCATTTATATGATAATTTATATTTAGCAAAATCAATACTAGATAAGTTGTATTCTTCTTTTGCTACTACTTCTAATAAAACTTTTAATTCATGGAATGTTAAGAAATACTTTCTAGCTAATTTATTCATTAAATGATTTTCCCATAAACCCTTTTTAGCTTCTAAAAATATATGGGAAGCATTTTCTTGATGTAATAATTTTATATATTCTTTTACTAATGGTTCTTTTAAATGTTCTATAATATAAAGATTTGCTGCTCCCTCAAAATAAAAGTCATATATTCCATATTTTTCATATATACATTTAGCTTTTTTAAGTGATGATTCATTTATAGATATTAAGTAATTTAAACATTCTCCAATTATATAATTTATTCGATTATAAAACAACATTCTTTCATCTAATGAAGCTTTTTGATAGTATTTTAATACAGCTTCAAAATTTATATTACTATTCATTTTATTGACAAACTCATAAAAATTTTCTTTATTTTTCATACAATCCCCCTCAAATACAAGCATAATTTTAACACAAGATGATAAATTAGTCAAAAAATATAACTTGATGCATATAGTTACGTAGGAGGATAATCTATGTTTCATGGTCTAAATAGTGAAGAAGTAGAATTAAATAGAAGAAAATATGGTACAAATGATATAACGAATGTTAAAACTAAAGGTTTTTTTAAGTTGTTGTTAGAGTCTTTAGGAGATCCTATTATTAAAATATTACTGATTGCTCTTATGATAAAGGTTGTCTTCTTATTTCAAGATTCTAATTATTTTGAAACATTAGGTATTTTGATTGCTATATTCTTAGCATCTTTTATATCGACTATTTCTGAGTATGGGAGTGAAGCTGCTTTTAGAAGATTACAAGAAGAAAGTTCAAAAATAACGGTTAAAGTATTAAGAAATAGCAAGATTATGGAAATTCCTATTGAAGAAGTAGTTGTAAATGATTTAGTTATTTTACAAAGTGGTGATAGAGTTCCTGCTGATGGAAAAGTTATAAAAGGAGAAATTAGAGTAG
This sequence comes from uncultured Bacilli bacterium, assembly GCA_947856335.1. Classification (GTDB taxonomy): domain Bacteria; phylum Bacillota_I; class Bacilli_A; order RF39; family UBA660; genus Caccenecus. Next base: position 2,899 of record CANUCD010000005.1, read on the forward strand.
ATGAATCTAGTTTAAATGGCGAAGCTAAGGAAGTTAGAAAGTATCCATCTTTAAGTATAAATAATATAAAAGAAGTAAATAAAGTATATCGGGGTTCAGTAGTTTTTAGTGGGAGTGCTACTATGTTAGTTACTGAAGTAGGTAATAAAACTATTTATGGCAGTTTAGCTCAGGAAGTAGCAGAAAAATCCCCTACTTCACCATTAAAATTACGATTACAAGGACTTGCAAAAATGATTAGTCGTATTGGGTATATTGGAGCTATACTAGTTAGTATTTCTTATTTATTTTCAGTAATAGTTATTGATAATGAATTTAATATAGAACTTATTATGAATACTATAACTGATTTTAGTACAATGGCAAATCATCTTATTTATGCTTTAACTCTTAGTGTTACCATAATTGTAGTTGCAGTTCCTGAGGGTTTACCGATGATGATTACACTTGTTTTATCTAGTAATATGAGAAGAATGCTTAAAAGTAAGGTGTTAGTTCGTAAATTAGTGGGAATAGAAACAGCTGGTAGTATCAATGTTTTATTAACAGATAAAACTGGTACTTTAACTAAAGGAGAATTAGAAGTTACTGATATTATTAGTGCTGATAATAATCATTATCCTAGTTTAGATTTATTAAAGACTAAGAGAAAGTATTATGAGGAAGTATATAAATGTCTTTATTATAATAATGATAGTAAATATGATGATAAAAAAGATATTATTGGTGGTAATCAAACTGATAAGGCTTGTTTAAAGTTTATTGATAGAGATAGTAGTATACATTTTAAGGTATTTAATAAAGAACCATTTGATAGCAAAAATAAATATAGTACTGTAACACTAGATAATAATATTACTTATGTAAAGGGAGCTTGTGAAAAGTTACTTCCTGATATTTGCTATTACTTAAATAAAGATGGTGAAGAAAAAGTATTACTTAATAAAAATAACTTAAATGCTATTATGATGAAATATACAAAAAAGAAAATTCGCCTACTTGCTATGTGTCGGGTAAAAAAAGATATTCATAGTTTAGTATTTATTGGCTTTGTTGCTATTAAAGATGAACTTAGAAGCGAAGCTAAAGAAGGAGTAAGTCTCATTAGAAGTGCTGGTATCAATATGATTATGATAACAGGAGATGCAAAAGAAACTGCTACTTCTATTGCTAGTGAAGTTGGATTGTTAGATCGTGATGATTTTGTTTTAACAAGCACTGAGATGGCTTCATTAAGTGATGATGAGTTAAAAAAAATAGTGGGTAATTTAAAAGTAGTAGCAAGAGCTCTTCCCTCTGATAAATCAAGACTTGTTCGTATATTAGAGGAAATGGGGTTAGTTGTTGGTATGACTGGAGATGGGGTAAATGATGCTCCTGCACTAAAAAAAGCTGATGTAGGCTTTGCGATGGGAAGTGGGACGGAAGTAGCTAAAGAGGCATCAGATATCGTAATTTTAGATGATAATATTTTATCGATTAGTAAAGCTATTCTTTATGGAAGAACTATATTTAAAAGTATTCGTAAATTTATTATTTATCAATTAACGGTAAATATGTGTGCTCTTCTCTTATCTATTATAGGACCATTTATTGGTATCAATACTCCTATTACTATTATTCAAATGTTATGGCTTAATATGATTATGGATACATTTTCAGGACTTGCTTTTTCTTTTGAACCTGCACTTAAAAGTTATATGTATGAACCACCTAAGGCAAAGAGTGAGGCTATTATCAATTCATATATGATTGGTGAAATATTATTTACAGGATTATATTCAGCTATTTTATGTATTTTGTTTTTAAAACTACCTATTATTAGAGAATTTATTAGAGTTGGTGAAGATTATAAATATTTAATGACAGCTTATTTTGCTTTATTTATATTTATTGGTATTTTCAATGCGTTTAATGCGAGAAGTGAGCGAATAAATATTTTAGCTCATATTACTAAAAATAAAGTGTTTATTGGAATTATTTTATTTATTATAAGTGTGCAAATATATCTTATTTATCATGGAGGAGATTTATTTAGAACGTATGGACTGCATGCAAAAGAATTCTTTATTGTTATTCTTTTAGCTGCCACAGTTTTTCCTATTGATTTTTTAAGAAAAGTATTTTTAAGGAGACATCATTTAAAAACTGGAGTGTAACAACATGGTTTGACAAATTTCGACAAACAAGTGTGATAAGATAAAATCAGGTGATAATATGCGAACATTTTATATTTTTAATATTCATAATAATTTTTATCAATTGATGAAAGATAATCCATATCATTTATATCGAGCTTTAGAAGATATTCATAGTTTTGATAAAAATGATGTAGCTGTTGCATACGATTTATTTATGCAAATTGTTTCTCCTTTTAATAAGAGTAAAATAAATAATATTATTTTTAAAGAATGTGGAGAAAATGATTTTTATTCTAAATTTCATAATGTACATCGTATTCAAAATAAATATATTCCTGAAGATTCTTGTTTAATTGTAAGTAGTGCTTTTCTTTTAGTTGAAAGTAATGTTTTAAAGCCTAGTTTTTTTGTCAGTTTAAAATCTGTATCTCATCTATTTGTATGTGATTTTAAAAATAAAGATTATTTTTGGTTAAATGAATTCGTATGCTTGTAAAAAAAGCTAAATTATAGTAAACTATAAAAGAGGTGATAATTATGTGGGGACAAATATTATGGTGTATTATCGGTTTAATAGTAGGATTATTTATTGGTTTTTTCCTAGCTAGATATTTTATGCAAAAATATTTAAAGAAAAATCCACCAATCAATGAAAAAATGATTGAAGTAATGATGACAAGCATGGGTAGAAAACCTAGTAAAAAACAAGTTAGTCAAGTTATGAGGGAAATGAATCGATATATGTAGACCAATTGGTCTCTTTTTTTAAGATTAAAATTATGGTAAAATAGGCTTGGTGGTAATATGTTTTTATATACACTTGATAATAAAAGATATCATACACTTAATTATTTTTTTAGGAAAAAGTTTGGTACTAAAGTATTTAAAGTAGCTTTAAATGCTGGATTTAGTTGCCCTAATTATAAGAGTGGCGGTTGTATTTATTGCAATCATGGAAGTGGTAATCACTATCAAAATATAGATTTAGTTCATCAGTTTGATTTAGTAAAGATTCCCATAGAGAAGAAATGGCCTAATGCTAAGTATATTGCTTATTTTCAAGCAAATACAAATACTTATGCTCCATTATCTATTTTAAAAGAAAAATATGAACAAGTATTAAAAATACCAAATGTAATTGGACTTGATATTGCTACTCGTAGTGATTGTTTAAGTGAAGAAGCACTTGATTATTTAGATGAACTTAATAAAAGAACTTTCTTAATGGTAGAATTGGGACTTCAGTCTATGCATGATGAGACTTTAGCATTTATAAATCGAGGACATGATTTAAAAAGTTTTGATGAAGCTGTGAATAAACTGAAAAAAAGAAATATATTTGTTGTTGCTCATATTATTAACGGACTTCCCTATGAGAATAAAGATATGATGATTGAAACTGTAAAGCACTTAAATAAACTGGGGATTGATGGGATAAAAATTCATATGCTATATATTAGTAAAGGAACTAAACTTGCTCAGATATATCAAGAAAAGCCTTTTCATATTTTAACAAAGGAGGAATATATTGATATTGTTTGTAGTGAATTAGAATATTTAAGTCCCCATGTTATTATAATGAGAATTACGGGCGACCCTTTAAGAGATGAAGTAATAGAACCTACTTGGTTATTAAAGAAATTTTGTGTTTTAAATGATATTGATAAAGAGATGAAAAAAAGAGATATTATGCAGGGAGATAAAGTTATTTCTCCGTAATATCTCTTATTTTATTTTTTAGTCTTTGAATAGCATTATCTACTTGTTTATCATTTTTTTTAGTTAGCATAGATATAGTATGACGATCTAGACCATTTTTAAGTAAGTTAAATATTTCTAATTCACCACTTGATAAGCTTTCTTCTATTTTATGAAGTAATTCATCATAATCTTCTTTTAAAGTTAGATTATATAAAGGATCAGTTTTTTCATCACTTATCATATCTTTTAGAGTCATACCCTCTTCATAATCATAATCTAGCGAATAAAAAGAATTTAATAATTTGGCTTTTTCACCATTATACTTTCTAATTACCTTTTTTAGTCTTCTATCTACACAAACAGTAATAAAGGTTGATAGTTTAACTCTTTTCTTATTATCAAAAGAGTTTAGAGCATCGCTAAAAGCATATAGAGCTTCTTGTTCAAGCTCTGTTTTATCAATTCCTAGAGTATTTATGATATTACGATACTTTTTCATTAAAATATCAATAATATATTTGTATTCATTGTATAATTCATTTTTAGCATCTTCATCATTTAAAATAACACGCTTTATTAAGTTTTCTTCTGCCATTTTAGTCCTCAATCATTCCATATATTAGTATACCTGCTGATACAGAAGCATTTAGACTATTTATTTTGCCAAACATAGGAATACCTACAATTTCATCACTGTTCTTCCTTATAATTTCACTTACCCCTTTTCCCTCAGAACCAATTACTAATACTTTTTTTAAAGCAAAATCTACTTCTCGATAATCTTTTCCATCCATATCAGCTGTATAAACAAAGAAATAATTTCTCTTTAATCTATTTAAAGCATCATTTAAGTTACTAACTTCTACAATTTTAACATTATTTATTGCCCCTGCACTTATTTTCATAACTGTTTCATTTACTCTTACACTTCTGTCTCTAGGAATAATTATTCCTTTAATACCTGCACATTCACAAGTACGAATAATTGCTCCTAAATTGTGAGGGTCTTCTAAATGATCAAGACATAATATAAAATCTTCATTTAAAATATCATTTAATTTGTAATAATCGTAATCATTTATATCTATTACTATACCTTGATGTCTTTCATTTACCATTTTATTAAGACGAGATTCTACAACTAATTCATATTTTATTTTATGACTTTTTAAATAATTTAATATTTCTTGATCTTTAAAATTTTCTTTCAAATAAACTTTATGAATTTTATTTACAGGAGTTTCTTTTAAAACATTTTTACCACATACAAGCATTTTATCACCTAGTCGTTAGTATAACAAAAAATAATAAAAAAGTAAAGGTTTGTCTTTACTTTTTCCTTACTCTACTATGTACGTCTTTAATACGTCCATCTGTCCATAAAACATCATTAGGTCTTATAAAGAAAAGAGTGTTATCATAATAAGTTGCCAAGGTACAATAATCTTGTATTACTTTATCAGTACTCCAAAATTTCGTATAACCTAAAGAATCTTCACTAAAATAAGTATCATGTGTTTCAATATATTTAACCATAGACTTCCTATTTGTTCCATCATAATTACCTAAAACATACATATACTGTGCATATTCATCAATTATTTTAGGATTTTCCTCAAATATAACTTCACCGTATAAAAATAAACCATATTTCTTTAAACGATAAATTAAATTAGGCCAAAAACGATATCCCTCACTTGGAAGTCCAATTGATTTAGCAGCATCAAAACGAAAGCCAGTAATACCACAGTCAATTAGTTCATTTAAAAAATCTACTATTTTATCTTCTACTTCTTTATTGTAAACATTTAATCCTGGTAAATTCATACAATGATGAATAACATCTGCTCTATTATGCCAGTCTGTTACATTTACTTGTTCTTTCCAATAAGCAGGATTGTTTTTTAGGACACTATCTACTTTTTCGTGAGGAATTAAAGGATTTTTATTATCTGCAGCCATATGATTTATGATAGCATCTGCAAATACTTTTAAACCTATTTCTTCACATCTATGACAAAATTCTATTAACTCTTCTTTATTTCCATAAATATTACCTATTTTAAAAGCGATTGGTTGATAAGCTTTCCACCAAGCGCTAAGATCTTCTTCTTTTAATGGTTCTATGGGAGGTATTTGAATAGCATCAAACCCTTGCCTTTTTATTTGTTCTAAATCTTTACTTATACTTTTTAGAGTTTTAGGATGCTCATAGGCTATTCTCATATTACACGCTTTCTATTTCCTTAACTAACTTTTTAAATTCGTCTCCTCTATCTTCAAATTTTAAATATTGATCCCATGAAGCTGATGCTGGAGAAAGTAAGACAATATCTCCTTTTTTAGTATCTTCTTTTATTTTATTAAATGCTTCTTTTAAAGTAGGAAATTCTAGACAAGATTTATTTACTTCTTTAGCATAAGACATAATTCTTTTTCTTACTTCACCAATTGCATATATACATTTTACTTTAGATAAATATGGGGTTAAATCATGAAAATCTTGATTTCTATCCATTCCTCCTAATATCAAATTTATATTGCCATTAAAACTTTTTAAAGCTGTTATAGTCGCTTCAGGATTAGTTGATTTAGAATCATTATAATAAGATACATCATTTATTTTAGCTACAAACTCAATACGATGCTCTACTCCCTTAAACTCTTTTAATACTTCATTTACATATTTAAAATCTATCTTTAATAGTTTAGCTACAAGATAAGTTACTAATATATTTTCATAATTATGAGTTCCCCTTAATAAAATATCGCTTGTATTACATACCTTTTTATTATCAATATATATACCATCTTTAGTATAATAATTTTCTTCATTATTAAAATAATATTTAGTAGATACAATATCTTTTGTTAATTCTAAAGAATCATAATTTTTAGCATTTATTATTGCTATATCTTTGTTTGTATGATGATTAAATATTTTCTTTTTAACAGCTTTATATTTTTCATAAGAGCCATGATAATCTAAGTGTGTAGGACAAAGATTAGTAAGTACACTGATGTCTGTTTTGAAATCTTTTGTATCTATTAGTTGATGATCAGATACTTCTAGTAATAAAATATCGTTTTCTTTTAAATCTTTTACAATTTGAGATAAAGGAGTTCCAATGTTTCCTCCTAGCTTGGCACTTATATTTGCTTTTTTTAATACTTCATGGATAAGGGTTGTAGTAGTAGTTTTACCATTACTTCCCGTTATACCTATAATTTTTACTGGTTTATCTATATAATGGTATGCTACTTCCATTTCATTTACAACGGGAATATTTAGTTTTTTTGCTTTTAAAACACAGGGATGAATAGGAAAAACAGCTGGATTTTTGATTAAAATATCAAATGTTTCATCTAAGAGTAATTCTGGTTCAGTTGTTTTGATGAACTTAATATTTTGTTTTTCTAATTCTTTTATGTGTTCTTCATCTTGATCTTTCATATCTGTTATAATAATCTCATTATTTTTATTACTTAGTAGTTTTGCTACTTCATAACCACTTCTTGCCATTCCTAAGACTAATATTTTTTTATCTTCTATCATATTTACCACCTAATCTAATTATATTCTAAAATAAAGAAAAAAGCAATTAAAGTGACATAATTGCTTCCATATAATAGTAAACGTCTTTATACCAATTAGGATTAGTAGCATATTTTTTGTTGATTTTCTCGGGAGTATTTAATCCTTTTTGATAATAATTGTGGGATAAATTGTTTATAAATGCTTCTATTCCCTCTTCTAGAGTAGCAAATGATTGATATTTATTAGCTGTTAATTTCATACCTCCAACATTATTAGCATTTCTAACTAAACTACTACAAGTCCATTTACATCCTGTTTCTACTAAAATGATAGAGGCTGCTACAACAGGGTCTACTTCTTTTTCTAAGGCTTTTTTAGCGATAGTTTTACCATAACCTGTAAGAGTAGAGTTTAATACACTATCTATTTTCTCTCCAAGTTCATCTAAAGTAAGTCCTTTATAAACAATTTCTTCTTCTTTTTCTTCTTCATAGCGATTTAATGGTGTATCACTACGATATAAAACATTTTCAACAACGACGTTTTCTACTATTTTCTTTTCTTTATTTTCCTTATATCCAATAATTAAGCTACTTGTAATTAAAATAACGAAAGCCATTTTAATACAAAACGTATTCATTTGATATTCCTCCTACTTCAAGCGAAGTAATTTGTATTCTATCACAATTTTGATGGTTTGTCAAATAAATGCGTACAAGCGTTTATATTTTTTCGATATCTTCTATATCTAACATATTTATTTTATCCCCATTTAAGCATAATAAATAATTTCCTGATTTGCCTACAATTGTTGTTTTATATTCTTTATTTCTAGTTTTAATTAACACATTACTTTTATATACATGATATGGGGATGCAAAGATTTGATTTATTTTTTCAAAAACATTTACTGTGCTTGTTCTATCTGCACTTTTTCCATAGTAAATATCATTATTATTTGTAAATTTTTTATCGATTGGACTTGCATATACTTTTGGTAAATCTTTATTCATTTAGAACACCTCTATTACATTTTATGATAAATATGGGTTTTTGAAACATAATAATAGTATGAAAAAGAAATTATTTATTTTAATACCAGTTTTTATTTTAATTGTTATATCTTTGCTTAATATGTTTGTTTTAAAAGATAGTGGTTATGAAAATTATCTTTTAAAACAATCTATTTGGTTTATTCTTGGTTTTATTGTTTTAATTATCTTTTATTTGTTAAAACCGAGTTTTTTCTTTCGTATTTCTCCTTATTTATACTGGGCTAATATTTTATTACTTGTTTTAGTTTTGTTTTTTGGGGTTAATATCAATGGGTCTAAAGCTTGGTTTCGTCTTCCCTTTTTTTCTTTTCAACCAAGTGAACTTATGAAATTTAGCTTAACTCTTTATTTAAGTAATATACTTGAAAAAGAAAAAAATAGTTGTACTCGCGATGAATTTAGGGTTGTATTAAAAGCTTTGTTTTATACTATTATTCCCTCTTTACTAGTCTTTTTAGAGCCTGATACAGGGGCTATTATCATATATTTTGTAATACTTATAGGTATGATAATTACATATCATATTCATGCAAGATGGTATGTTTTTTTAGGAATTATTGTGGCTATTTTAGGAGGAATTTTCTTTTTTCTTTATTATTTTAAACAAGATTTACTCATTAAGCTTATTGGTACTTCCTTTTTTTACCGAGTAGATAGATTACTTAGTTTTATTAGGGAAGATTCTTTTCAATTAGATAGAGCTTTAATATCTATTGGGAGTGCTATTATGTTTGCTAATAGTAATGGTGTATATATACCAGAGGCACCAACTGATTTTATCGTTGCTTTTAGTATTTATCACTTGGGAATAATTAGTTTTATTTTTATAAGTCTTTCTTTTATTGTTTTAGATTGTTATTTTATAATAATGATTCATAAACTTAAAATAAAAAGAGATAAATTATTTGTGTCGGGTTTTATTTTTATGTTTTTATTTGCTCAAATACAAAATATTGGAATGAACTTAGGATTACTTCCTATTATTGGGCTTCCTCTTCCTTTTGTTAGCTATGGAGGAACTAATATTATTGTTTATTTTATGTTTTTGGGAATAATACTTTTTTTAAAAAATAAAAAGAAATATTAACTTGTAAAATAATTATTATAAATTATAAAATATATTTTATTCTTTCTTTTTTTATATTATACTTTTTATAGTAGGGATTAAATATTTCACACCAATAAGAAGTCTCCTCACCACTCTTAACAATTTAATTCCTTGATGATTCTAAATATATAATAATGACGTTTTTCTTTTGTAGAACAAACTACTAGCATTATTTAAAGTCCAGATAGCCACTGGACTTTTTTATTGATTTTATAATATTTTTTCTTTATAATAAACAGATATAGAAATGAGAGGCATTATGATTCACAGTGAAATTATATTTTTAGAAATTATTAAATTATATTATGATACTTCTAAAAAGAATGAATTAGATTTAGAAAGATTAGAGAAAGCTTTTTATGCTTGTCAAAGTTTAGTTAATAGAAGTTTTTCAATATCACTAGAATATGATTTTGATACTGAGTTTAATAAATTAGAAGAATTATGTGAAGATGGAATATTATATGATGATAATGATGATTTGATTTTAAATGAAGATATATTAGAAATATTAGAAGATGAAATATTAGAGTTTTTAAGTGATAAAATGGATAATACTTTAGATAATTTTTTACAAAATATTATTCATAATTATAATATATATCAAGCTTTTAATATTATACCATCTTATAAAGATTATGAGTGTTTATTTAATATGTGTGCATCTATTGTGGAAGATTATAAACTTATGGGGTTATATGAAGCAAAAATAAATAAAATAAATCCGTTTTTAATAAAACTTATTCGTATTTTTAAAGAGCATTATATAGATATATATCAAAATTATTCACATACAGATATTTTTAAATTACAAGCGATTATTGCTAGTTTAAATGAAGCATATTTATTAGATGATGAGATTGATTTTATCAATAGTGATTGGTATGTTGTTTTGTTTGGAAAAAATAAACTACAAAAAAATATGCTTTATTATAGTCGTATTCTAAGGAGTTTAGAAGAAGAAGAGGAAGATTATTTTTATCAAGAAGAAGATGATATTTTAAGTGATATAGATGATGAGCCTTATTTAGATGATGAAATAGATTTTTTTATGAGCTACTATGTTATGAATTTACATAAATACATAAAAAAGATGCCTAATAATTTATTTAAAGATAATTTGAATGTAAAAAAATATTTATTACTTGCTACTATTCCCCATTTAGAAGATTACTTTTTAGAAGTTGGTTCTTTAGATGATTTTAATTTTGATAACTTTAATAAAGAGATTATTACTGAATCTTCTTTTAGTAGTTTATATCTTCTTGCTATAGAAAGTGCAACTCACTTGTTTTATAAAGATAATATGATTTCGCCTGATAGAATGGAAGAAATGATGATACGTGCTCTTTTTATTCGTACTTTCTTTGATTTATGTATTAACAAAGAATCTTTAGAAAACATTAAAAATTGTATTATACATAATCAGTTTTATAAAAATACACAGTATAAATATGCTAATAAATTAGTTGAAGAAATTATTTTTGATGAAAATAATAGAGAAAACCCTTTTAATTTATCGCGATAATACTTGTTAAAATAAAAAGAATGTGATAAACTATATTAGTTTTGAAAGGAGCGATTTTTATGGAAAAAATCATAAATATTGCTGTGGTTGCCCATGTAGATGCTGGTAAAAGTACTTTAGTTGATGCTTTACTTGAACAAAATGGAGTGTTTAATTCTCATGAAGAAGCACCAGAAAGAGTTATGGATAGTAATGAATTAGAAAAAGAGCGTGGTATTACAATTTATTCTAAAAACTGTGCTATTCGTTATAAAGATTATAAGATAAATATTGTTGATACCCCTGGACATGCTGATTTTTCTAGTGAAGTAGAGCGTATTATGAAAACTGTTGATACAGTTATTTTGCTTGTTGATGCATCAGAAGGTCCTATGCCTCAAACTCGTTTTGTTTTAAGTAAAGCTTTAGAACAAAATTTAAAGCCTATTCTTTTTATCAATAAGATTGATAAGAAAGATGCTAGACCATTAGAAGTAGTTGATATGACTTTTAATCTTTTTATGGAATTAAATGCTAGTGATGAACAACTTGATTTTCCAATTGTTTATGGTATTGCTAAATCTGGTATTGCTAAAAACTCTTTAGAAGATGAAAGTACTACTATTGAACCATTATTAGAAACTATTTTAAGACAAGTTCCACCATTTAAGGGAGATGAAAATGATTCTTTACAACTGCAAATATCTAATTTAGATTATGATGATTATATTGGTAGACTTGGTATTGGAAGAATTAGTAAAGGTAAAATTAGAAGTGGAGAAATGGTTACACTAATTAAAAATGATGGGAAAGAAGAGTCTTTTAGAATTAGTAAGCTTTATGTAAATGAGGGTATTAAAAGAGTCGAGAAAGAAGTTGCTACTTTTGGGGATATGGTTATTATTGCTGGTTGTCCTGATATTTCTATTGGAGATACGATTTGTGAGAAAGGGGTTATTGATCCTCTTCCCCCAATTCATATAGAAAAACCAACATTAGCAATGAATTTTTTGGTTAATTCTTCCCCTTTTGCTGGTAAAAGTGGTAAATTTCTTACTTCTAGACATATTAAAGAACGCTTAGAAAAAGAGTTACAGACGAATGTTGGATTAGTTGTAGAAGAACTTGCTAGTAGTGATGGATTTAAAGTAAGTGGGCGTGGGGAATTACATTTATCTATTCTACTTGAAAATATGCGTAGAGAGGGTTATGAGCTTTCTGTTTCAAAACCTGAAGTATTATTTGAAGAAAGAAGTGATGGTAAATACGAACCATTTGAAAAAGTTATTATAAACGTTCCTAGTTCATATTCTGGTACCGTTATTAGTGATTTACAAGAGAGAAAAGCAACATTAGAAATGATTACTAATAATGAAGAAAATGATTATGTTCATTTAGAGTTTATTGCCCCTACTAGAGGACTTATTGGCTATCGTAGTAGTTTTATTACCAATACTAAGGGTGAGGGTATAATGGTGCGTAGTTTCTTTGAATATAAGCCTTATGTTGGTGAAATTGCAAGAAGAAAAAATGGTGTTTTAGTTTCTATGGAAAATGGTAAAGCTTTGGGCTATTCCCTTTGGAATCTAGAAGATAGAGGAACTTTAATTATAGAACCTGCAACTGAAGTTTATGTTGGTATGATTATTGGTATTCATAATAGAGAAAATGATTTAGATGTTAATCCTTGTAAAAATAAGAATTTAACTAATACAAGAGCAAGTGGTAGTGATGAGGCAATTAGCTTAACAAAAGCAAAGAAGTTTACGTTAGAAGAAGCTTTAGAGTTTATTGAGGATGATGAGCTTGTTGAAGTAACTCCTACAGATATTCGTTTGCGTAAAAAAATATTAGACCCTAAAGAAAGATTTAGAGAAAATAGATAGTATTTAAACTATCTTTTTTTATTATAAAATCTATATAAAAAAGAATGATTTTCATCATTCTTAAGAAGTTAAGCATACATTATTCTTACATATTTGGTTAGTAATAAATTTTCTTGAACCATCAGGATTGATAATGTATTCAGCTCTTTTTACAGTATATGGTTCATCGGGGTCTATGATACCTATTTTAACTGTTATTTGATATCCTACTAAACCAGTACCACTGGTATTTTTTATTTTTTGAAGCTTTACTTCACGCTCAAAATTATTACCAGTAACATTTAGACCAATATCTCGTAAATCACTCATTAGTTTTAGATAGTCTGTATTTGATACAGTTTCTCTTGGATTTGAATTTGGGTCTATTGCACAATTATTTTGAGTTAAATTTACAGATAGAATAGCACTTGTATTATATGTAGTATTTCCATATTTACAAGTAGTAGTTGTTTTTTCGCTAACTACAACTGTTAGGGTTGCTGTTTTACCACTTGCTGTTGCACTAATTGTAGCAGTTCCTGCACCAACACCCGTTATTTTACCATTTTGTACTGTAGCAATATTTGTATTACTACTTGACCATGTAATTGCCTTATTAGTTGCATTTGATGGGTAAATTCTAGCTGTTACGGTTTTTGATTCACTTATATCTAGATAAATTGTTTTAAAATTAAGGGAAATGCTCGTTACATTTATAATTCCTCCAGTATTTCCACCTGTATTTCCTCCACCCTCTTCTTCTGGTGGAAGTTCTTCTGTTATTTCTTCCCATCTTGCAGTTAGAGTTAAATTACTAGTTATTTTCGAATTAAAGTTAAATTCTTCGCCATTTAAATACCAACCGACAAAACGATATCCATCTTTAGTTGGAGCATCAGGCTCTATAACACTACCATTTTCCCCTACTTTTCTACTTCTTATTTCATTTCCTCCATTAGAGTTAAAAGTTACGGTGTATAATTCTCCTTCTACTTCTAAAATTGTTAGAGTTGCTTCAATCGCTTCCGTTTTATTACCATAATTATCTGTTGCAATTATTTTAATAGTATGTTCTCCTACTTCATTTATTTTACTATAATCAATTTCTTCAGTCGTATCATAAGAAATATTGCAATCACTTGTAATATCAAAGCATGAGCTTACAAAGTCATTTAATTCATAACTATCTCCCTCATATATTTCTACATCTTGAGTAATAAGTACAGGTTCTCTTGTATCTTCGACAACAAGATTTACGGTATAATCTTCTTGCTGCAAAGATACTGTTATTCCATAAGTATCAGGAGTTAATAAATAGTTTTGAACACAGTCATATTCACTAAAGTTTGGCTCTTCTTCACTATAGATTAGTTCTACTTCTTCGGCTGTACATAATGATGTGTCATAGCTAAGTTCGAATTCATCTGGGTAAGTTATTGTAATTTCGTCTTCATCAACATTTTCTAATATGTCAAAATAATCAGTTTTATCTGGTAGAGTTGAGCCTGCTTCAATTCTAAGCTCTTCTTTTAAAGTATACTCTGGTATAGCAGGCTTTACTGGTTCAGGTTCATTATTTCTAGTTGCTAATATAACAATAATGATAATAATAATTAGTACTAATAAAGATAAACCAACAATTAACCATTTTAACCGATCTTTTTTAGCATATTTTTTTATATAATTTTCATCGAATATAAATCTTTTTTTCAAGGTTATCCCCGTCCTTATTATATTACTATTTAATATTATCATGTTTTTTTAAAAAATGCTAGATATTTTCCACTAAAAAATGGGATTTAATATCCCATTACTTCTTCTAATGATTCATCATTAAGAATGAATTCTTCTACATCAATGATTTCATACTCAGTTTTAGTATTTCTAACTACAATACTTTTAATTCCTGCATTGATAATCATACGTTTACACATAGCACATGGTCTAGCACTTGTTACATAAGAGCCATCACTTACTTCTATACCTACCATGTATAAAGTAGAACCAATAGTATCTTTTCTTTGAGCACTAATTATGGCATTTGCCTCAGCATGAACACTTCTACACATCTCATAACGCTCTCCTCTTGGAATGTGCATATTCTCTCTTTTACAATAATTTAAGTCAATACAGTTTTTACGTCCTCTAGGAGCACCATTATATCCAGTAGCAATAATTTCATCATTTTTAACAATAATTGCTCCCCATTTTTTTCTAAGACAAGTAGATCTTTCTAGCGCTACTTCGGCAATATCTAAATAATAATTGATTTTATCTACACGATTCATATTTTCACTTCCTATTTTTATTTTATCAAAAATATTATTTACATACAACTAAAAAGAAACATTATTCTTCTTTTAATGCTTCTTCTAGTTCTTCTTTTGTCATTTTGGAATATCCTTTTATTCCTCGAGATTTTGCCTCTTCTCTTAGTTCTGTTAGAGTTTTTTCGGTTTCTTCATCAAAACTAATTTTTCCTGTTTTTACTAAAGAGTCAATTTGTTCTTTAGTTAGAGTTTCATGTTCTACTAGGGCGTCTGCTAGTAACATTACTAAATCTTTATTGGCCTTTAATATATCTTCAGCTTTTTTATAGCATTCGTTAATAATTTTTCTTACTTCTTCGTCAATTTCATGAGCTACTTTATCGGAAAAGTTTTTAGATTTAGCATAATCTCTTCCTAAGAATACTCCTTCTGATTTTTCTTCATATTCTACGGGACCTAAATCACTCATACCATATTCTGTTACCATAGCTCTGGCAATCTTGGTTGCTCTTTTAAAGTCATCTGATGCACCAGTTGTAATTTCTTTTAAATACATTTCTTCACTTACACGACCACCTAGTAACCCTGTTATTTGGGCTTCTAATTCGTTTTTAGTCATTATACCAATTTTTTCTTCTTTTGGAAGCATCATGGTATATCCACCTGCAACACCTCTTGGAATAATAGTTATTTTATGTACTTCGTTTGCATCTTCTAATTTTAAGCCAATAACAGCATGACCTGATTCATGGATAGCTACTAATCTTTTTTCTTTATCAGTTATTTTTCTACTTACTTTTGCTGGTCCCATTAAAACACGGTCTGTTGCTTCGTCTATCTCATCCATTGAGATAGCATCTTTATTACGACGAACTGCTAAGAGAGCAGCTTCATTAAGTAAGTTTTCTAAGTCAGCACCACTAAATCCTGGGGTTCTTAGGCTTAAATTTTTTATGTTTACATCTGGACCTAAAATTTTATTTTTAGCATGAACTTTAAGAATTGCTTCTCTTTCATTTGCATCAGGTAAGCTTACGGTTACTTGTCTATCAAAACGTCCTGGACGAAGTAAGGCTGGGTCTAATACATCAGGTCTATTGGTAGCAGCCATAATGATTATTCCTTCATTTTCGCCAAAACCGTCCATTTCGGTTAATAATTGGTTTAGAGTTTGTTCCCGTTCGTCATGGCCACCACCTAAACCTGTGCCTCTTTGACGACCGACAGCATCTATTTCATCAATAAAAATTAAGCATGGAGCACTTCTTTTGGCATCTTTAAACATTTCACGAACA
>CANUCD010000006.1 GCA_947856335.1 uncultured Bacilli bacterium
TTACTTCTTTATTCAAAACTACACGCAATATTTTTGAACAGCAAATAAAGACTTATAACCTTGGAGCATTTATTGCTCCTTTTTAATTTATACTTTAAAAAATGCTTAATATTTGCTATTATATAAGCGGTGAAGTTTCATGAAATTATTATTTGAACTTAATAATAAGACTATTTATGATATTGATACAACTATTTTATATACATCTTCTTTTAAGTATACAGATGATGCAGTATACTATTTAAATCATGATTGTATTATTATAACAAGGGATAGAGAAAATGAGTTTTATCAAATAAGTGATAATATATTTTCTTTGTTTCATGAAGAAGAGTTAAAAAATAAAAGTGATTTAACTGAGATAGATAAACTTAAATTAAAAATACTTGCTAGTTTAAATAGTTCTAGAAGAGTATATGTGTTTTTTAATGTTTTAACTTATTTAGATAGTTCTTTTAAAGAAATATTATTTAAATATTTAAGTGAACATCATAAAAGAATTATCAATTATACTACAGATATAGAAGAAGTTTTATTTTTGGATTATGTAGTTATATTACAAGATGATAAAGTTATTATGGAAGGTGCTAAAAAGTTAGTTTTAAGAGAAGAAAAAATATTAAAAAAATTGGGTTTTAGACTTCCTTTTATAGTTTCCTTATCTAGTGGACTTAAATATTATGGGTTAGTAGAAAAAGAATATTTTGATAGTAAAGAGTTGGTGGATGCTTTATGGAAGTAGCACATATTATAGAGAATAAAGATACTTCTAAAATATATGGTTTAATGGGTAATATTGATTTAACAACTAATTATGCTAATTATGGAATTATTACTGATTATCGTTTTAATGGGACAGTTGGAGAATACTTAAATAGTTCTAAAGCTAAAGATGCATTAAAAATGGTTTTATTAGATGAATCTTATTTAGATAAAAAGTCTATTTCTTGTTCTATTAGTGAATTAAAAAGAATTTCTTTAGCTAAAGCTTTTATAATGGGTAAAGATTATATTGTTTTAAATTACTTTTTAAAAGAATTAAATTATCAAGAAAAAACATATTTTTATCGCTTATTTAAAAGACTTGCTTATGATTATCATAAAACAGTTATTATTTTTACAAATGATATTACAGAGTTTTGGAATATTGCTGATGAATTTATTATTGTGGATAAATATAAAGTTATTAACACTATTTCTAAAGATAAATATTTTGATTTTATTCATGAAGTTAATACACCTAATATTATAAGATTTATTGATTTAATAAAGAATAAGAATATTTCTATTTCTTATTATAAAGAAGAAAGTGAGTTATTAAAGGCTATTTATCGAATTAAGGAGAGTTCATAATGAAATATTTGGGTAGTATTAGTTATGATGGTTCTAAGTTTTATGGCTTTCAACGTTTAAAAGGACATATAACCGTTCAATCAAAAATAGAAGAAGCATTAAGTAAACTTGCTAAAAAAGAAGTTTTAATAAAGGGAGCTGGTAGAACTGATAAAGGGGTTCATGCTTATGGACAAAGAATTATCTTTTCGCTTGATATTCCTATAGACTTAGATAATTTAAAAAGAGCTATTAACAGTTTAGTTGCTCCCTTTATATATGTTTATGATATTAAAATTGTTCCAGATGATTTTCATCCAAGATTTGATGTTTTAAAAAAAGAATATATTTATAAGATAAATTTGGGAGAATATCAACCTTTATGGTTTTCTTATATGTATGAGCCTTATATTAAGTTAGATGTTCATAAAATGAGGGAGTGTTCAAAATTGTTTTTGGGTATTCATAATTTTAAGAATTTTACTAGTGGGGATAGAGAAAATTATGAATGTATTATTTATGATATTGAGTTTAGTGAAGAACATGATATTTTAGAAATTAAGTTTACTGGTAAAAGCTTTTATCGATATATGGTACGTAATTTAGTTGGAGCAATGATTGATGTTGCTAGTGGGAAAGCAACTTTAGAGGAAGTAATTGATGCACTAGAATATCCTGATATAAAAAGACAGTTTAAAACAGCTATACCTAATGGACTTTATTTGAATAAAATAGAATATGGAAGCAAAATAGAAGATGTTAGATAGTGTTAAGCTTGTATGAACTTATTGTTGTTAAAGAAATGGGTGTTTTGAGGGAATTTTATACAAATAGAAGATAAATTTTATAAAAAGTGTATTTTTTATTTGACAAAAGAGAAATTATTACATATAATTTTAACTGGTACATTTTATTTGTTTTATTTGTCATGCCCTGGGAAAGCAGAAACAAAGAGAACAAGTGGAAGGGATTATTATGAAAACATTTATGCAAAAAAAAGAAAACGTAGAACGTAAGTGGTACGTAATTGATGCTGAGGGGAAGACTCTTGGTCGTGTTGCTACAAAAGCTGCAACTATTTTAAGAGGAAAACATAAACCTACTTATACCCCATCAGTAGATTGTGGCGATTATGTCATTATCGTTAATGCATCTAAAGTTAATTTAACTGGTAATAAGTTAAATGATAAGATGTATTATAATCATTCTGGTTATCCAGGAGGACTTAGAGAAAGAAATGCTAAGACTATGATTGAGAAATATCCAGAAGAAATGGTAGAAAGAGCTGTTAAAGGTATGCTTCCTCATAATTCACTTGGTAGAAGCATGGGTAAGAAATTATTTGTTTATAGAGATGCTTCTCATAAACATGAAGCTCAAAAACCTGAAGCTTTAAATATTGATTAGGAGGATAAAGATGGCTAAACAAGTATGGACCGCAACTGGTCGTCGTAAAAGAAGTTCTGCATCTGTTAGAATTACAGGGGGAACTGGAAATATTTTAGTAAATGGTATTGATGTTAATGAATATTTCCCAAATGCAATTTTAGTTATGGATTTAAAACAACCTTTAACTGTTACTGATAATGAAAATCGTTTTGATATTGATGTTACTGTAAATGGTGGAGGATATTCTGGACAAGCTGGGGCTATTCGTTTAGGTATTGCTAGAGCTTTATTAAAGTTTGATGCTAATACTGACCAAACTAGAGAAGATTCTTATCGTAAAATACTTAAAGCTAATGGTTTTTTAACTAGAGATGCTAGAGTAAAAGAACGTAAGAAATATGGTCTTAAAAAAGCTCGTCGTGCTCCACAATTTTCTAAGAGATAATCGTTTTCTTTTATACCCTATAGACGCTGTTTATGGGGTTTTTGCTTTATTTAGATGATGGAGGTATGTTGTTTGAATATTTTTTATGTTGATGAATCAGGGAGTATGACAAAAAAATATTTGAATTATTATAAGAATCAATATTTTGTTATTTGTTTATTGAGAATTAAAAATAAAGAAAAATTAAAACGAGTATTTAAAAGATTTGTTAGTAGTAATTATGAAGAATTAAAAAAGATAGATAAAGATTATAAAATGTTTGATAAAAATGGGAAATTTAAGGAGTTAAAGGGGAGTTTGTTTAGTTTTGATATGAAGAAAAAGTTTATATACTTTTTTTGTCAAAATCATTTATTTGAAATATATTATATTATTTGTGATAATAGGAAAGTTAAAGATTATTTTTATAAGAATACAGCTAGAGCATTTAATTATCTTATTAAGCTTTGTTTTGAGCATTTTACTAAATATAATTATATTTCTTTTGGTGAGAATTATTTGTTTATTGATGAGAGAAATGTTCGAACTGAGTCAAGAGCAACTCTAGAAGAGTATCTTAATACAGAACTTGCAACAGGAATTCATATTCAGGATGGGTTTTATGTGGAATATAATGAGTCAGATACACGAGAGTTTATTCAGTTAGCAGACGTATTTGCAAATATTTATTATTCAAGTTTAATAACTAATCATACTTTTAGTTGTATAATGGTTCAATTAAGGAAAGATAAATATATTTTAGGAGAATTTTATTTTCCAATTGATTTATCTAGATATTGACTTTTTAAGTAGTTAAGTCATATAATAATGGTGTTATCAGTAAGTCCCTGTTATGTGCCATAAATTTTTTAGGTAAGCACTATGTGTTAGTGTCACAGCAGGGCTAATAACAATTATGATATATGAACTACTTAATTATCTTTAATTTAGATATGTTAAATAGAAAAATTATTTAATAAAAATTGTAAATTGATATAAATAATGCTATAATAAAGTCGCTAAAAAGGAGTGACTTTTTATGAATGATACAATTTGTGCTATTTCAACAGCTTTAGGAGTTGGAGCTATTTCTATTATTAGAGTAAGTGGAGAAGATGCAATAAGAAAGGTTGCTTTGCTTTTTGATGGAAAAAACTTAGAAGAAGTAAAAAGTCATACTATTCATTATGGGCATATTGTTTATCATGGTGAAGTAATTGATGAAGTTTTAGTTTCCGTTTTAAAAGCTCCTAAGACATATACAAAAGAAGATATAGTTGAGATTAACTCTCATGGTGGTATTTCTACTACTAAAAAAATATTAGAAATATTAGTTGAAAATGGTATTCGTTTAGCTGATAGAGGAGAGTTTACAAAAAGAGCTTTTTTAAACGGAAGACTTGATTTAACAGAGGCAGAAGCAGTTGATAGTTTAATTAAAGCTCATACTGATTTAGAGCGAAAACTTGCTTTAACAAAACTTGAGGGGAAAGTATCTAAGAAGATTCATCATATAAGAGAAATTATCGTTCTTTTACTTTCTAATATTGAAGTAAATATTGATTATCCTGAGTATGAAGATATTTTAGAGATTACAAAAGAAAATTTACCTCCACGATTAAATGAGATAAAAGATGAACTGGAAAGTTTATTAGAGGAATCTAAAGTTGGTAAGATTATTCAAAATGGAATAAATGTTGCTATTATTGGTAAACCAAATGTTGGAAAAAGTAGTATTTTAAATGCATTGTTAAAAGAGAATAAGGCAATTGTAACGGATATTGCTGGTACAACTCGGGATATTGTTGAGGGAATGGTTGAATTAAAGGGAATTTTATTAAAATTTATTGATACTGCAGGTATTAGAAAAACAGATGATATTGTAGAAAAAATAGGGGTTGATAAATCATTTAAAGCAATAGATGAAGCTGATTTAATTGTTTTAGTTTTAAATAATCATGAAGTTTTGGATGATAATGATAAAGAGTTACTTGCTAAAATAAGAAATAAAACCCATATTGTTTTTGTTAATAAAAATGATTTACCTAAAAAGTTAGAGATAGATGAAGACGTTATTTATGGTAATACAATAGATATTGATGGCTTAGATTCTTTAAAAGATAAGATTATTAAATTGTTTGATTTAGAAAAGATTAGTAATAGTAGTTTAGAGGTTGTATCAAGTGCTAGAGAGATTGGGCTTATAAAAGAAGCTTTAAATAGTATTTGTAGTGCCATTAAAAATGTTAATAGCACTCTTCCTATAGATATGATAGCAATTGATATTAAAAATGCTTGGGATAGATTAGGAGAGATTACGGGAGAAGCTTATGAAGATGAGTTATTAGATAATTTATTTAGTAAGTTTTGTGTTGGAAAGTAGGAAAATATATGTTTGATTTAATTGTTGTAGGAGGAGGACATGCAGGATGTGAAGCTGCTCATATAGCAGGCGTGTTAGGATTAAATACGCTTCTTGTGACAGCTAATAGTAAAAATATTGCTGATATGCCATGTAATCCCTCTATTGGTGGAACTGCTAAAGGAATAATTGTTAGAGAAATAGATGCTTTAGGAGGAATAATGGGGAAAGTAGCAGACCGTACTCATTTTCAAATAAAAATGCTTAATAATGGGAAAGGACCTGCTGTACGTAGTTTGCGTGCACAAGCAGATAAAGTTACTTATCCTAAAGTTATGAGAGATTATTTAGATAATACTCTTAATTTGACTATTATGGAGGGAATGGTTGAAGATTTAATTGTTAAAGATAATAAAGTAGAAGGTGTTATATTAAGTAATCAAAAGAAGATATATAGTGCATCTGTTATTCTTACGACGGGAACATATTTAAAAGCCAATATTTTAATTGGAAGTGAAAACACTTTAGGTGGTCCTCATGGCGAGGAGAGAAGTAACTATTTAAGTGATAATTTAAAAAAACTTGGTTTAGATATTCAGCGTCTAAAAACAGGTACACCCCCAAGAATTAAGAAAGATTCAATTGATTTTAGTCAAATGGAAGAAGAAACTGGGGATGATTGCTATTATACTTTTAGTTTTGATAATCCTCCTTTTTATAAGATAGATGAACAACAAAAGTGTTATTTATTATATACAAATGATTTAACTCATAAAATTATTAGGGAAAATCTAGATAAATCAGCGATGTATGGGGGATATGTAACAGGAATAGGTCCAAGATATTGTCCTTCGATTGAAGATAAGATTGTTCGTTTTAAAGATAAAGAGCGTCATCAACTTTTTTTAGAACCAGAAAGTGTTTATTATGATGAGTGGTATTTACAAGGTTTTTCAACTTCTATGCCAAGAGATATTCAAGAAGAGTTGGTGCATTCCCTAAAAGGATTAGATAAAGCAGTAATTACAAAGTATGCATATGCGATTGAATATGATGCTTTAAATCCTTTAGAAATGAAAGTTAGTCTAGAAAATAAGAAAATAGAAAATTTATTTACGGCTGGACAAATAAATGGAACAAGTGGGTATGAGGAAGCAGCAGGACAAGGTCTTATGGCAGGAATAAATGCTCATCATAAATTAAAGGGATTAGAGCCTCTTGTTCTTAGAAGAGATGAAGCTTATATTGGCGTTTTAATTGATGATTTGGTTACTAAAGGAACAAAAGAACCTTACCGTATGCTTACATCAAGAGCAGAGTATCGCTTAATATTGCGACATGATAATGCTGATTTAAGATTAAGAGAGATTGGGTATCAGCATGGAACAATTGATGAAGAAAGATATTTAAAATTAAAGAAAAAAAGAGAAGAAATTAGTGAAGTTAAAAATATTTTAAGAAATCAATATTTAAAATTAAATCAAGAAGTAAAAGATTTTTTGATAAGTAAAAATATAGAAATACCAAGTTTTAGTACTAATCTTTATATGTTTTTAAAAAGACCAGAAATAAATATGGATATTATAAAAATGTTTGTTTCTCTAGATTATTCTGATGAAGTTTTAGAAGAAGTAGAAATTGATGTAAAATATGAGGGATATATTGCTAAGGTGTATAAAGAAGCAGAAAAAGCCAAAAGATTAGAAGAAAAGTTGATACCTAGTGATATTAACTATGATGATGTAGCTAATTTGGCAAATGAAGCAAGAGGAAAATTAAAAGATGTTCGCCCAATATCAATTGGACAAGCTAGTCGTATTAGTGGGGTTAATCCAGCAGATATTGCTATACTTTCTGTTTATTTAAGAAAGAAATATGATAAATAAGGAGAGTTTATGACAAAAGATGAATTTATTTTAGAGTGTGGGAAAATGAATATTTTTCTTACTGAACAAAATATGAGGGATTTAGAAATATATAAAGATATGCTAATTTCATATAATCAAAAATTTAATTTAACAGCAATTAAGACGGAAGAAGATATTTATTTAAAGCATTTTTATGATTCTCTTACTATTTGTAAAGCTACTACACTAAAAGAGGACTTAAAACTTCTTGATATTGGGACAGGGGCAGGTTTTCCAGGATTAGTTTTAAAGATTGTTTTTCCTAAGCTAGATGTTGTTTTACTTGATTCGAATCATAAAAAGGGAATGTTTTTAGAAGATGTTATTAAAAGATTAGGACTTAAGCATATTAAAGTTTTGACTGTTCGTGCAGAAGAGTTAGATAAAACTTATCGTGAGTATTTTGATATAGTTACATCTAGAGCAGTAGCACATCTTCGTATTTTAACTGAACTTTCAATTCCCTATTTAAAAGTTGGGGGAATGCTTATTGCTATGAAAGGAAATGTTTTAGAAGAAGTTGCGAAAAGTAAAATCTTTTTGGAAAAGTTAAATAGTAAAATTAGTAATATTATTTATTTTAATTTGCCTAAAGAAGAGAGTAATCGTTCTTTGGTTATAATAGAAAAACTTGCTAAAACAAGCGATATATATCCTAGAAGTTATGACAAGATAATGAAAAATCAAATATAAGAAATAGACATAAAAGAAGTTAAGTGTTATTATATTTATAATAGAGGGTGTAGATTATGAAAAAGAATATTCTCTTACTATTAAGTATTATAACACTTATTTTATTGATATTCTTTTTGCGTGTTCAAGTGTTGAAACCTGATACTTCCCTAAAGGGTAATATGGTAGCAACTAGTATTTATGAATATGATTTACAACTGGAAAATAATTCTTTAAATGGGATGTTTATAGATGAGGGAATTGTTTATTATTTTTTGATGGAGGTATTAGATGAAGAAAATGGGCTTTATCAATATCAAGTAAAAAAATTAGATATTAGAATGAATGAAGTAAGTAAAATAGCAGATAATACATCTTCAATGTATTGTGAAATGCAAGATAAAAAGATATATTGTAAAGATAATAGTTATTATAGAGTATATGATTTAGAATTTAAGTTGATATGGGAATATTTAAGTGAGAAAGCTATAATGGCAGATTTTGTTCCCTTTAAAGATATATATATAAAAGTAGAAGATAAAAATATATATTTACTTAGAAATGAAGAAGAATTATATAGGAGAGTTGATGTAGATTTTAATCTTTATTATGATAATTATGTGAGTACTAGTGATAATACTTATTTAATTTATTTTGATGATGATGGTTTTTATTATATTTATGATGTTAATAATAAAGAGTTAATAAATATAGAAGCAACACAGTATTTTTTATATGAAAAGGGTATTGTTTTTTATAATGAAGAATCTTTTTATTTATATGATTTGTATGATAATAAAACGATAGAATATCAAAATGATACACAAGATGATTATTATTATATAGGTAATGCAAAGGAAGATAGTTCTGTTTTGTATTTGTATGATATTATTGATAGTAAAGTTATTATTGAGAATTTAGAAGAAAAAATAAGACAAGAATTAAATGTAGAAAAAATTACTAAAGATAATCCTATATTTTATATTTTGTTTGATGATAAGTATTTATGTTTAACTATTTTACAAGATAATAATAATTTTTATGTTATTGATTTAGAGGAAATGAATCTTCCTAAAATAAACACTAGTGAATATATTAACAAATTAGAAGTAGATATACAAAATAAGATAAGTGATATTACTAATACTTATAATATAAAAATTAAAGTCGGGGAGGATGCTATAATTGATTTTCCAGATTTTAGTGCTCAAACATTTGATAATTATGAACAAATACTTACATCTTTAAATAGAATTGATACGATATTACAAAAGTATGATAGAACTTTTTTTGAGGGATTTTATGATGCTGGATATAATGGGCTTCATCTTTATTTAACTGGCACTTTAATACCAAGTGATTATACAACACAAGCATCTAATCCTGCAGCATATTCTCTTACATATAATGGTTCTTATATGATTGTGATTGATTTGGGTCAGTCTAATTTAGAAGAATTATTATGTCATGAGTTACTTCATAATTTAGAATTTAAATTAAATAATGATGGTATTAAAGTTTTTGCTGATTGGAAGAGTTTAAATCCAAGTGATTTTTATTATAATAATTCATATACTAGTTCTAGTTTGTTTAACTATACTTTAAAGGAAGATAATAAAGATAATGTTTATTTTATTGATTATTATTCTCATACTTATGAGACGGAAGATAGAGCTAGAGTGTTTGAACAAATATGTGCTTGTAATCAAGATAGTAATATTAAAAAATACCCTCATTTACTTCTTAAGGGTAATTATTTGAAGAATGAAATATTAAAATATTATCCAAGTTTAAGTGATACATCTTTATTTCGTAGTATTGAATAGATTATTTATTTGGTTGAAAAAATATTAAAATAATGATAAAATTATATATAGCAAATGGGGCTGATAATGTGAATTTAGAGCAAAATATATATCAAATACCTATTGATGAAATAATACCTAATCGTTTTCAACCACGACTTCATTTTGATGATAGAGGTCTTGATGAGTTAGCTAGTTCTATTAAGGAACATGGTATTATTCAACCTTTAGTTTTAAGAAGAGTAGAAGATAAATATGAGATTATTGCCGGAGAAAGAAGATATAAAGCAGCACAGTTAGCAGGTTTAACTAAAGTTCCTGCAGTTATTGCTGATATTGATGATAATAAAAGTGCTGAGGTAGCTATTGTTGAGAATGTGCAAAGAAGAGATTTATCGCCAATTGAAGAAGCTAGAAGTTATAAGAATTTGCTTGATAAAGGATATCTCACTCAGGCTGAACTTGCTAAGAAAATGGGACTATCTCAAAGTGCAATTGCTAATAAGTTACGTTTATTAAATTTAGATGAAGAAGTACAAGAAGCTCTTATTAACAATCAAATTAGTGAACGTCATGCTAGAAGTTTATTAGTGCTTCCAACTCATGAAGAACAAAAACAGTGGCTTAAGAGAATTATCAATGAACGTATGACTGTAAGACAACTTGATTCAGAATTAAAAAAGCTTACGGAAGAAGAAAAAGAAGAAGAAGATGTTCCTTTAGTTAAGAATATTGATATTGATGCTATAAAAAAGGAAGCAACAGAGATACCTAAAGTAAATGAAGAAAGTGATATTGCTCGCAAACTTAGAGAAATAGAAAGAGAAAAAATGTTTAATCCTGATGTTATTCCCGTTGAACAAGCTCGTAATGATTCAAAGGGTAACTTCTTTAATTTCTTAGAAAACGAAAAAGTTAATATGAATACAGAAGAGCCTGTTATTAAAGCACCAGTTCTTAATATTGAACTTCCTAAAGCTAGTGAGGAAAATAAAGAAGTACAAGAGCCATTATCATTAAATAATAATCAGTTTAATGTTCAGTCACTTGATGATGAAGATTTTGATCCAGTTGATTTAATTGATACTTTAGAGCCTGATTATGGAAAGAAGCAAGAAGAAAAACTAGGTATTGATTTAAAGACAGCGATTAGTAGTATTAGGGAAGTTAAAGATTCTTTACTTGATAAGGGATTTGATATTTCACTTGAAGAAACAGATTTAAATGATATTTATGAGTTTATTATTAAAATAAAGAAAGATTAAACAAGTACTTTTGGTATTTGTTTTAATTTGACAAAAATTAGCAAAAATATTATAATGATAACGTAAGTTACCAATAGATGGAGAGGTGGTAAAATGGCTGGGAGAAGTATTATTGATAAACAAACACTTTTAAAGATTGCAGTTAAAATGGTAGAGGAAAGTGGAATTGAAAGTATCAACGCAAGAGATTTAGCTCGTAATGCTCTTATTTCTACTAAACCTATTTACCGTCTTTATAAAAGTTTAGATGATTTAAAAAGTGATGTTCATGATATTATAAAGAAAGAGTATGATGAATTTATTATGAGACGAGTAGATAATAAAAATGCTTTAATTACTGTTTGTGTTGCTTATGTTGAATTTGCTTATATGCATAAAAATTATTTTAAGTGTATGTTTTTGTCTCATAATTTGAAATGGACTAGTATTGATGATGTATTAAATGAAAAATGGAATCAATCAACGATTATTCATCTTGTTAATAAGTTTGGGATGTCTTTTGATGTAGCTAAAAATTTGTTTATGAATGTTTGGTTGTATGCTAATGGATTAGCTACTTTAATAGCTTGTAATGATTTGGAAATTGATAATAAAGAGATATTAGTAAGAATTGTTAAAATATATAAAGAGTTAGTTGCTAAGTTAGAGCCTAGAAAAAATTAGTTATTTTTCTTAATGTTTATTAGAGTATATTTTTGATTATTTAAACTAAATTCAAAGATATACTTTTCATTTTGGTCTTTGATGTAGACAGAAATAGTGTTTTTTTTAGTACTTATTATTTTTTCATATTCATATGAAGAGCCTAAGTATTCTTTTATAGTGTTATCTACATTATAATTGATTCTTTTACACAGTACTTGGTAGCATAAACCAAAATATATTAACATAGCTAAAGAGATTATAAGTAAAATTATTAGATTTCTTGTTTTCATAAAATCATCCTATCTTTAATAGTGTAACATAAAATGTAAAAAATATAAATAATTATAGTAATCTTTTTAATAATTTGATATTCTTATATTGGAGGTAGAAAATGGAAAGAAAGTTTTTAGTATGTCGGAGATGTGGAAATTTGGTGGAGATGATAAACGACTCTCTTATTACCCCTATGTGTTGTGGTATGGATATGGAACTTTTAATTGCAGGTACTGTTCATGCTGATAGAGAAAAACATATACCAGTTATTCAGATTGATGGTAATAAAGTTTTGGTTTTAGTTGGGTCTTTTGTGCATCCAATGGAAGAGAATCATTATATTATGTGGATTTATTTAGAAACAAATATGGGTATTAAGAGAGTTAAATTAAATCCTTTAGATGAGGCAAAAGCTACATTTGCTCTATTAGATAATGAAAAAGTTATATCTGCTTATGCATATTGTAATCTACATGGTTTATGGATTAAAGAAATGGAGTAAATCTTCTTGATTTGCTTTTTATTTTGATGAATAAATGTTATAATAATTATTAGAATAGGTGATTATATGGAAGAGATAAGTATGTTAGAAAGATTTGGAGAAAATTTAACTGAAAAAGAATATATTACTGATCCTGCTATTGGACGCGATAGTGAGATTAAACAAGTTATTTTGACCTTACTTACACCAGAGAAGAGTGCTTTATTAGTAGGTAAGCCTGGTATTGGTAAAACAGCGATAGTTGAGGGTTTAGCTTATCGTATTATAAAGGGGTATGTTCCTGATGTTTTACTTAATACCCAGATTATTAAAATAAATATATCTAGTTTACTTGGTAGTTCAACAAGTAATGGGGAGTCTGAAAGTAGAATTGATATATTAGTAAGAGAACTTGCTGATAAAAAAGATACAGTTATTTTTATTGATGAGACTCATTTATTAGTAAATAAAGATGGGGGAATGGATTTTGCTAATATGTTAAAAGCTGGGCTTGATAGAGGGACTATTAAAATGATTGGAGCGACAACTACAGAAGAATATGAGCATTATATATTAAGAGATAGAGCTTTTTTAAGAAGATTTACAAAAATTGAAGTCGTAGAAACTGATAAAGATACAACTGTACAAATTTTAATGGGGACATTACCAAAGATTGAAAAAACGACGGGAGTACGTATTGAATATACAGATTTTATTAAAGAAAAATTGATGAGATTTATTGTTGATATGACTGATGAATATAAAAGAGTTTATGAAATAGCTTCTCGTTATCCTGATATTTGTCTTACTATTGTATCTAATGCATTTACTTTTGCGTTATATGATAATAAAAAGACAGTTACTTTAAAACATTTTTATAAAGCTATTTGTAATGCTAAAAATATTTATGAAGATGCTCGGAAAAAAGAAGTAGAACGTTTTAAAGTAGAATTTGCAGATATGATTAGGGAAGAGAATGTTGATTTAAATGAGATTAGTTAAGCTTGCTAGAGATAGCAAGTTTTTAACTGGAGATTTTGTGTGTTTGGACTATCTTTTTTAAGTGTTTTTGTAAACTTTTGGAACAAGCAAATATAATAGCAACCTTTAAGACCTCTTGATAGTAGTACTCGGTAAGTGTTACGAATTATTTGATCGGCAAGAGCTTCATAATAATTTTTATCTTCACGCATTAAAACGTGTAATCCATAAAGTGATTTTTCAGTACTTGCTCTTTTTTTATAATCTGTTTTAACTAAACCATTTTCATAAGTTAAATCTGGACCGATAATAACACCAATATAATCAAATTCAAGTCCTTGGACATTATAAATACAACCTACTTCATTTATTGCATTTTCTCTTGTGGCGAATGGTTCACCATGTTTTAAGTTCCAACTAGCTTCAAAATCATCTATTTTAATATCCATATAGTTTTGTTTTCTTGCCTAGTTTACTTTTATATGCATCATATACTTTATTACTAATAATTCTTTTTTTAACATATTCCATAAAATCTTTTTTTAAACATGAAAAAATTATCACAAAATCAACTCCTATTAAAAAAGCTAGTAAAGGAAGTCTTTACTAGCACTTAATCAAATTATACACTATTTTTATGGAAAATGAAATAAAACTGTTGATTTTTTTTCTATTATTTGGTATCCTATTAGTATTCAAATGGCGGGATTGGTGAAGTGGTTAACACGGCAGATTGTGGCTCTGTTAT
Organism: uncultured Bacilli bacterium; assembly: GCA_947856335.1. GTDB lineage: Bacteria > Bacillota_I > Bacilli_A > RF39 > UBA660 > Caccenecus. Next base: position 14,285 of record CANUCD010000006.1, read on the forward strand.
GCAAGGGTTCAACTCCCTTATCTCGTCCCATGAATGTATTATAAGCTGAGCTTAATAGCTTGGCTTTTTTTGTATCATAATAATATAAACGTTGCTTTTTTAAATTCTTTTTATTATAATGATAATAGATTGGAGGAATGATGATGAAGTATTCTTTTCAAAATAAACTTAATATTAAAGTTTCTGTTAATGAAGATGTTTTTTATGATGAAGATACAAATACTATATATATTCCTCTTAAAAAGAAAGATGTTTTATTAGAGCTTATTAAAAATTATCGTTATGCTTATTTAATTATAAAGTCTTCTTGTTTAATAGATAAAGATGTTTTATTTGCTATAAGAAATAATCAAAATTTATTTTCTATTACTTTAGGATGTAGTGAAGATGTATATGTTTTAACAAGGAATGATTTTTTACTTTTAAATGAATCTGAAAGTTTATTTAATATAAATACTGAAGCAGTAGAGGGTAAATATAGTTTTAGTGAGATGGAATATTTGACTTATTTTAGGAAGAATGTAGTTGGTTTTTATAAAATAGCAGATTTTTATACATCATCTATTTTTCACTTTAATACATCTTTAAGTGATGAAGAAATAAAGAGAGTTTCTAAGTATATAAATAATAATAGTCGTATTTTCTTTGATTATGATAATTTAGATAATATTATAAAAGTTATAGAAGCTTTAAAAGGAAGAAATATTGAGTTTAATTTGCCATTATTTAAAGATAATTCTTTTTATTTAGAACAGTTTAAAGATGTAATGGATGAAAATATTTATATTCAGGGAATGATGGATTTAAAACAATATTTATATTTAGATTCTTATTTAGAGAGTATGGTTAAAGATATTAAGAGTTCATCACTTAGTAGTTTTGAGTCGTATTTAGCTATTTATACGATTGTAACACACTATAAAAATTATTTAGAAAATCATCTTGTATTAAATGATGCTAGAAAGTTAGAGTATATTTTATTTAATGATTATATTGTTTGTGAGGGTTTTTGTGTGCTTGCAGAAGCTTTATTAAATAAACTGGGGATACCTGCTGTTAGAGTGGGGGTAGAAGTTTATAAAGAAAAAGAAGAGGTTTCTTTAGAAGAACAGTATTACTTAAATAGAGAACAAATTAAAAATAAAGAAGGAAACGTTGGTTACCATACACGTATTATGGTTAATATGAATGATGATAAGTATGATATACATGGTATATATATGGCTGATGCAACATGGGATAATGACTTAGAACATCATTATTTTAATCATGCACTTTTAACTTTTTATGAAGTAGGATTAGAGAATGTTTCTTTTTATGAAAATGATTTATGTATATTTGATGTTCAAAATAGCGAAGAGTTTTTAGAGAAAATTGATAAACATCCTAGTGCTATATCTACTTTTATTCGTATTATAAAACAGATAGATAAAATATATTATGAACATTTAGATAAGATGTATGATTTAGATGGTTCTAATAGAAAGATGTTATTAGATATTTATCATTATATTTTATTACATACTAAAAATAGAGTAAGTTCTGAAAAATTTATGGATGCATTTAAAGTATTATTTCCTTTTATTTATAAAATGGATGATAAAAAGATAAATGAATATATTATAAAAATAGGAGAAGAAAATAAAAGAAGAGATTCATTATTTTTTAAGGGAGGAAGATAAGATGGATTATTTAATAGAGCTTGAGCAAATAAATAAGAAAATGCTTGATTTAGGGAGGTCTCTTTGACTTAGATAAATTAAAAGAAGAAAAAAATATATTAGAAGAGAAGACTAAAGAAAGTGATTTTTGGTTAGATGTGGATAGTGCTAATAAGACTTATCAACAATTAAAAAGAATAGATAAAAAGATTAAAAAATATGATGAATTATTGCTTAAAGTTCATATTATGATGGAAATGGCAAAAGATGGAGAAGTACTTGATAGTGATATTAAAAGTATAGAAGAAGAAGTTGATATGCTAGAGATAGATACACTTTTAAAGGGTAAATATGATAGTTTATCTTGTTATTTAGAAATACATCCAGGAGCAGGTGGTACAGAATCTTGTGATTGGGCAAATATGCTTAAGAGAATGTATGAAAGATTTTTAGAAAAAAATAATTATCAAGTAAGAGTACTTGATATACAAAACGGGGATGAAGCTGGTATTAAAAGTGTTACAATGGAAATAAATGGATATTATGCTTATGGGTATCTTAAAGTAGAAAATGGTGTACATAGGCTTGTTCGTATTAGTCCTTTTGATGCAAATAAAAGACGACATACTTCTTTTGCATCAGTTACAGTTACACCTGTTTTTGATACACAAATTGAAATAGATATAAAAGATGAAGATTTAAAGATTGATGTATATCACTCAAGTGGAGCAGGAGGACAATCTGTTAATACTAGTAATTCAGCTGTAAGAATTACTCATTTACCAACAAAAACAGTTGTTACTTGTCAAACTGAAAGAAGTCAGTTGCGTAATAAAGAAATAGCTTTAGAACTACTTAAAAATAAATTATATCAACAAAAATTAGAAGAACAAGAAAAATTAAAGAAAGATGTTAAATTAAATGTTGGTAGTATTGATTTTGGTAGTCAAATTAGAAGTTATATTTTAGAACCATATAAATTAGTAAAAGATCATCGTTCTAATTATGAAGATAATGATCCTGATAAAGTATTAGATGGAGAGATAATGCCTATAATTAAGAGTGTATTAAAGATGTAAAGACATCTTTTTTTTATGACATTTTGGACAAGTATATAAAATACTTCCTAGTACTTCTAAAGAGAGAGCTATTTCTCTTGGAATATCTATTTTATTATTACATGATTTACATATTAAATAATAATTATCTTTTATGAAATCTTTTTCTTCAGGTATTAAGTTATATATACTTATATTAAGAGCATTAGCAATATTATATAAAGTATGAATAGAAAATGATTGATAAGTATTTGATTCAATATTAGCAATAAAAGATAGAGAGTAGTTTGTTAGTAGTGCTAACTCTTCTTGAGTTATTCCTTTTTTCTTTCGTTCCTTTTTTATTAGTTTACCAATTGTATTATAAATAATTTCGTTTTCCATAGCTATCACATTTTTATATTAGCATATGAAACTTAAAAAAATTGTCAGTTTATATATTTAGTGCTTTTTAAGTTATCAATGCCAAGAGTATCTCTATCATAGCATAATTCATGTAAACTTACGCCAAGAGCACTTGCTATACGCCAGAGAGCACCTAGAGAGAATGTTTGATGAGTACTTGATTCGATATTGGCTATAAAAGATGGAGAATAGTTTACGAGGTTGGCAAGTTCATCTTGGGTTAATCCTTTCATTTTACGATACTTCTTAATATTTTTACCAACAAAACTATAAACGTAGTTTTCGTCGTTTCTTTTAAACCTCATGATATTACCACCTACTACATATACACTTCTATTATAATTTCTTATGATTTTAAAGTTACTAACATTTATAGTAGAATTTTTTAAAAAAGTTCTATAAATGGTAAGCTTTTATTTAATCTATGATATATTTAATGAGAATAAAGGAGTGAATAAGTATGAAATGGGTGGGAAATTATGGAATTTGAAGTTCTACACCGAAGTAAGAAAAAGCAATTTCTTATTATTGGGGCTTTGGTTGTACTTATTTTAATAGCAATCGTAATTGGATTTACATTTGCTAAGTATCGTGTTACTAAAAGTTTTACGTTAGCTCAGGGAACAGTAAATTATTCTAAAGCTGATTTAAACTTAATAGGTGTATACTTAGAAGATAAGAATACAGCAGGACAATATAATATTACTGATGAAGTACCAGCAAGTGGATATTTACTTAATGAAGAGAAAAGTAGTTGTACTGTAGATGGAGAGAAAGATACATCTATTAGTATTAGTTATGCTAGTGGTAAATTAAACTTTAATGGCTTAACTAAAAGAGGGACTAAGTGTTCTGCATATTTTGATGTTATAAGAGATACAGAAAAACCTGTTATAACTAAAGTTGATTCAAGTGTAACAGAAAATAGTATTACTGTTACTGTAACTGCAACAGATAATGAGGGTGTAACTGAATATTCTTATAAGATTGGTAATAATGGAGAAGTAGTTAAAAGTAGTAATACTCATACATTTAGTGGGTTAGTAAAAAATACTTCTTATCAAGTTGTGATTTATGCAATAGATGCATCTGGTAATAGATCTACTGCTTGGGAGGGAAGTATTAAAACTAAAGGAGAAACTGCTAAAGATGTAATACTAGCTGATAATACAACATCTTCATCAAGAAGTGGAAATATAACAGGAACATTTAGTGGAACAAGTCATACACTGT
>CANUCD010000007.1 GCA_947856335.1 uncultured Bacilli bacterium
TCATAAATTTAAAAATAAATTGCATTTGTCGCTCCATATCTTGATTACCCGTTTGCGTAGTAGACATAGAATTTCTAAATGATAAATAAGTTGTTAAAATAATAAGTCCAATAATAATAATATATGCCCATTGATGATATTCAAATAATCCTTTCATTGGAGTTTGACCTAAAGTTAAACCTAAGAAAGTATCTTCAAATATAGCAGGTGTTCTATTTATTGCTTGTAAAAACGCAAAGAACAAAGGAAGCTGTATAAAAGCAAGCAAACAACTGCCAAAAGGACTAATATTATATTTTTTATAAACAAGCATCATCTCTTGTGACTTTTGAAGCATAGCTTCGTTATCAGTTCTACCTGCATATTTTTTCTCTATTCTTGCTATTTCGGGTTGAGCTTTTTTCATATTATTAGATTGTTTCATCGTTTTTCTAGATATAGGCATTAAAATAAGTCTAATAAATAACCCAATTATAATAACAGATAAACCAAAACTATGAATAAAATATCCAAGTTTTAATATCAAAAAAGCTAAAGGTTTAACAAAAATACCTTCCCAAATACCATCAGCTTCATTACTAGATAACGAAAAATCAGAACAAACAGGTAAATCTTCATAATCAATCTTTGTTTGATCTTTATATTTTAAATATAATTTATCTAATTCTTCATCAACTGGACGGCATAAAATATCTTTTTGTAATATTTGTCCTGTTTCACTATTTTCTACTGGTTTACCATCATCATCTACAATATAATTGCTATTACCACAAGCTGTTAGAGAAAAAAGTATTACAACTAGAAAAAATATTTTAATTTTCTTCATTCTTAAATCCTTTCTGTAATAAACATACTATATCTTCTTCCATTAAAGCATAAGACATATCTTTTGCTCTTCCTCTTACCATTATAATATAATTTTTAGATTTTGGAAATAAATTTTTATGAGAATCAATAATCATTCTAAGCTGTCTTTTTATTTTATTTCGCTCATATGCATGACCAAACTTTTTAGAAACAGCTAAACCAAAGCAAGGATAAGAAAGTATATTATCCTTATAATATATATGAAAACCTTTTCCTTTTAATACACGACCTGTATTTATAATATCGGTAAAAACAAAATTTTTTTTAACTATTTCATATTTTTTCATCAATTCACTTCCAATCACAGAAAAAAAATACCACTAAATAAAAAGTGGCTACTTACATAGAACTTTACGACCTTTTTTACGTCTATTCTTTAAAATATTAGTTTCTTTTCTTGCAAAAAATCCATGTTTCTTTGCTTTTTTACGTTTATTAGGTTGAAATGTGCTTTTCATAAGTTACACCTCCTTAAAACTCAGTGGTTTAATTATAATATCATATTGTAATTAAGTCAAGTTTTTTCGGGTTAAACCAATTATTCACTTTTTATAAACATATACTTTCTTTAAAAAATAACTTATTTAAAACTTATCCACTCATCATTTTAACTAAATTGTGAATAAAGTGTAAGTTACTAACATTTTAATATTTTTAGGAATGTTCGTACCAACCGTATCTTGTGTATCAAAATTAAGAGTTATCCACATTATCAACAATTATGTTTTCAAAAATAAAAGTTAATAAAAAAATTTGTTAAATAAAATTTGTTGATAGTGTTGATAAATATGATTTTATAAGGTAGAATAAGGATTTATACGAGTGGATAATTTGTGGATAAAAAAAATTGTCATTTTATACTTTAAATTATCAAAAAAATGCGATACAATTATGGTGTTAAACGTCAAGACTGTGGGGTGAGGTTAAAGTTGGGAAAAGAAGAATTACTAAAGAAATTTTTAGAAGAAATTTACAAAGAAATAAATCCAGCCAGTTTTCATGCTTGGTTCAACGATTTAGAAATAATAAACTTAACCGATGATTTAATAACATTTAAAGTCCCCATGGAAATACATAAAAAGATGCTTGGTGATAACTATTACTCACTAATAGAAAGAACTCTTAAAAATATTACTAATATTAACTATGACATAAATTTTGTTTTAGAAAATGATTTAAAAGAATCTCCACCCATTATTGTTAATAACGAAGAAGTTACTAACAAAAACTTTGAAACAAATTTAAATCCAAATCTAAATTTTGATAATTTTGTTGTCGGAGATACGAATAGACTTGCTAAAGTAGCCGCCATGGCAGTTGCTGAAGCTCCCGGTAGAATTCACAATCCATTATTTATTTACGGAAAAAGTGGACTTGGAAAAACACATTTAATGCATGCAATAGGAAATTTTATTACCGAAAATTCAAATCGTAAAGTACTTTATTGTACCTGTGATGAATTTATGACAGAATACACTAACATAGCGAACCCCGATAATGGCAAAAATACTGTCGAATATGCAAATGATTTCAAAAATAAATATCGAAATGTTGATGTCCTAATTATTGATGATATCCAGTATTTAGTCGGAGCAGAAAAAACCCAACAAGAATTCTTTAACACTTTTAATTATTTACATCAATCAAATAAACAAATAATTATTAGTAGTGACCGTTCTCCAGAAGACTTAAAAATACTTGAAGAGCGACTTCGTTCTAGGTTTATGTGGGGCTTACCAGTCGATATATATCCTCCAGATTTTGATTTAAGATGTCGAATTATCAAGAAAAAAATTGAAAATACATCCATTGCTAATCTAATAAAAGAAGAAAGTATCGAATATATTGCCAATGCATGTCCAAATGATATCCGTTTTCTTGAAGGCGCAATAAATAGACTAATGGCATACACAGCAATGATTGTCCCAAAAACAATTGATCTTGAATTTACATGTGAAGCTCTAAAAGATTTTGTTAATAAAAACATCTATTCTAACAATAATATTACCAAAATTCAAAAAGCTGTCGCAGACCACTATAACATCACTGTCGAAGACTTAAAAGGTAAAAAACGAAGCAATAAAGTTGCTCATCCAAGACAACTTGCTATGTATCTATGTCGAATGGAAACAGATGAAACATTCCCACGAATTGGCTTAGAGTTTGGAGGAAGAGACCATTCTACTGTCATATTCGCCTGTGATAAAATAGAACAAGAATTACTTACAAATCATGAATTAGAACTAGCAATTAAAGAGATAAAAGCAAAATTGTAAATAACTTGTGATAAGTATGTTAATAAAAGATTAGTTATAAACATCAAAAATATTAAAAAATCTCCTAAATAAAAGGAAAATCAAACTTATAAACACTATCAACAATGATATAAATAATAATAATTAGAAAGAAGGAATAAATATGAAATTTACAATTGAAAAAAGTGTTATCTTAGAAGCTCTAAATAATGTAATAAGAGCAATATCAACTAAAAATGTCATACCTGTATTAAATGGTATAAAATTTGAATTAAATAATAGTGGCTTAACGCTAACAGCAAGTGATTCTGAACTAACTATTAAAGTATTTATTGAATCAATTGAAATAAAAGAAATAATAGCAACCGGAGGAATAATTATTCAAAGTAAATATATCTTAGATATTGTAAGAAAAATGCCAAGTAATTTAATTAACTTTGAAGTAATAGATGGCATAAAAATTAAAATCTATACTGATAATAATCAATATAACTTAAATTGTTTAGATATAAATGATTATCCTGATGTAAAACTTGAAGAAAACAAAGATCCAATAATTATCAATGGAGAAACATTTAAAACAATTATCAATCAAACTAGTTTTGCTATTTCTAATCAAGAATTAAGACCAATTCTAACTGGGGTAAACTTTAAATTTACAAAAGATGTTCTAGAAACAGTTGCAACTGATTCTTATCGCTTAGCCAAAAAAAATATCAAACTATCTAGTTCTGTTGAAAAAGATACTGAAATAGTAATACCTGGTAAAAATATTATGGAACTAGAAAGAATAATTACCGATGATAGTGATATAGAAATTCATATACTAAGTAATAAAGTATTATTTAAGTATAAAAACATTCATTTTCAAACTAACATATTAAGTGGAACATATCCTAATACATCTAATTTAATTCCAAGTGAATTTGCTTATATTATTAAAGTAAATAAAAAAGAATTTAATGATGCTATAGATAGAGCAGCTCTACTTACTCAAGGAAAAGATAAAAATATTGTAAAAATGAGTTTAGATAATACCAAAATGCTTATCAATTCTTATGCATCAGAAATAGGAAAAGTAGAAGAACAATTAACAGTTGAAACAAATAATTTAGAGCATCTAGAAATATCTTTCTCATCAAAATATATGTTAGAAGCAATTAAAACATTAGATGAAGAAGAAATACTTTTATTACTAAATAGTGATGTAAAACCTCTAATTATTAAATCATTAACAGATGAATCTTTAATTCAGCTAATATTACCAATAAAAACATATTAAAAAACGGTTCGACACGGTTTGACAAAAAAGCCACTTAAAGTGTGTTATAACTACACACGAAAGGGGGCATTTTTTATGCCGTATGTTATAAACGACAAAACATTAGCGCTTTTACCAGAACAAAAGCAAACCAAAATCTTAGAAATGGACAAAAAAATCTTAAGTCCTGATTCTATTAACAAAATAATAGAATATAATTGTAATCTAAATGCTTCAACTCTAGAGGGAAGAAGAAAAGGAAGTACTTACTTAATAGGAGTCTCCTATAAACCACCTATTATAATAAATGAGAGTAAAGGAATTATTTTAATACCAACTCATTCAAGCAAAAACCCTAATTGTATGTGGTTTAATCTTTCAAATATATGGAAATACGGTTTAAATAATAAACATAATGTAACTATAATATTTAAAAATCACCAAAAACTAGAAATAAACTTATGTTATTATGTTTTTGATAAACAAGTACTTCGTGCAACCCGACTTGAATCCTCTTTAAGAGGCCGAAATAACAAAAAATACCTTTAAAAAGGTCTTTTTTTGTGATATAATATATTTAGGTATAGGAATACGTTTATACCATAAATTTTTAAATATCAGCAAAGTAGGGGCTAAAAAATGCGAATCAGTAGTTTAAAGTTATTAAATTTTCGTAATTATGAATCTTTAGAATTAAAATTTTCTAATACTACAAACATCATTTATGGTAAAAATGGAATGGGTAAAACCAATATAGTAGAAGCTATATATATGTTAGGTCTTACAAAAACATTTCGCTCTAATAATGATGAAGTAGTTATTAAAAAGGGTAAAAATATTGCTAAAATAGAAGGTTTAATTGAAGATAAAATATTAAATAATTACAAAATAATAATGAATAATACTGGTAAAAGAATTAAAATTGATAATAACAAAATATCTAAAATTAGTGATTATATTACGAAAATCAACATTATTTTATTTAATCCCGATGATTTAAAAATGATTAAAGATACGCCATCTACTAGAAGAAAAATTCTAAATATTGAAATTTCCAGTATCAGTAGCGAATATCTTTTGTTATTAACTAATTACAATAAAGTTCTAAAGCAAAGGAATGCTTATATCAAAGCCATAAGTAAAAAAAATAAACCTGAAAAGACTTATTTAGATATATTAACAGAACAACTAGTAACACTAGGTTTAAAAATAATGTTGATAAGAGATGAATTTATTAACAATATCAATTCTTATATTAGTGATATTTATTATGATATAACTAAAAAAGGAAATTTAAAAATAACCTACAAAAGCGAATTTAAAGGAAAAACAAAGGAAAATATTTTAAAAATGTTTGAAAAAAATATTTCCCGGGAAATATTTTTAGGTAAAACCATCTTTGGAATTCATCATGATGATCTAGAATTTAAGGTTGATAGTGAAATTGTAAAAGAATATTCATCTGTTGGCGAACAAAAAAATACTATTATTGCCTTTAAATTAGCTGAAATAAAAAATATGGAAGAACATTTTTATAAAAAACCAATTTTAATCTTAGATGATTTATTTAGTGAACTAGATAAAGAAAAGATAAATAATATTTTATCTTTAATGAATCCTGAATTACAAACATTTATTACAACTACTGAAATTACGAATGTTGATAAAAAATTATTAGAAAAAGCCAAAATATTTCATGTAAATAATGGCAAAGTAGAGGAGGAATAAAAATGCCAAACGAATACTCAGATAGTGATATTCAAGTATTAGAGGGATTAGAGGCCGTAAGAAAACGTCCTGGTATGTATATTGGTACGACAAGCTCTAAGGGTCTTCATCACTTAGTATGGGAAATTGTTGATAATGCTGTAGATGAAGCTCTAGCAGGATTCTGTGATGATATAGAAGTTGTTATACATAAAGATAATTCTGTGTCAGTAAGAGATGATGGAAGAGGAATGCCTGTAGGAATGAATGCTAAAACAGGTTTATCAACCATTGAAACTATTTTTACTGTATTGCATGCTGGAGGTAAATTCGGTGGAGGTGGATACAAAGTAAGTGGAGGCTTACATGGAGTAGGTGCAAGCGTTGTAAATGCTCTTTCTAGTTGGCTTGAAGTTCGTGTATATCGTGAGGGAGAAGTACACTACCAACGTTTTGAAAATGGAGGACATCCCACAGAACCAATGCACATTATTGAGGAATGTTCAAAAGATAGAACAGGAACTACAGTTACATTTAAAGCTGATCCAAGTATTTTTAAAGAAACAACAGAATATGATTATGAAACTTTAGCAAATCGTCTAAGAGAATTAGCTTTCCTAAATAAAGGACTTAGAATTATTTTAATTGATGAGCGTGGCGATGGTAAAAAAGATACATTCTGCTATAACGGAGGTATCATTGAATATGTTAATTTATTAAACAAAAATAAAACACCACTTCATGAAGATATTATTTATGTTGAGGGTTGTGAAAATGGAATTAGTATAGAAGTAGCAATGCAATATAATGATTCTTATAATTCCAATATTTATTCATTTACCAATAATATCAATACTTATGAGGGTGGAACACATGAAGATGGAGTTAAATTTGCTTTAACTAAAATTATCAATAATTATGCTCGCAACAATAAAATGTTAAAAGATAATGATGAATCTTTAACTGGTGATGATTGTAGAGAAGGGCTTGCTATGATTATATCTTGTAAACACCCAGATCCCCAGTTTGAAGGTCAAACCAAGACAAAACTTGGAAATAGTGAAGTACGTAAAATAGCAAGTGATATTTTTAGTGAAGGTTTTGAGCGTTTCTTAATGGAAAATCCAAGCGTTGCAAGACTAATTATCGATAAATGTATGACAGCATCTAGAGCTCGCTTAGCAGCTAAAAAAGCAAGAGAAATGACACGTCGTAAAGGAGATTTAGATGTAACAAACTTCTTCGGTAAACTTGCCGATTGTAAAAGTAAAGATGCAACTGTAAGTGAACTATTTTTAGTCGAGGGAGATTCGGCAGGAGGTTCTGCTATTAAAGGAAGAGATAGTATGACTCAAGCGATATTACCATTACGTGGTAAGATTTTAAATGTTGAAAAAGCACGTTTAGATAGAGCACTAGGTAATGAAGAAATTAGAACTATTATTACTGCATTTGGTACAGGTATTGGTGAAGATTTTAACTTAGATAAATTAAGATATCATAAAATTATTATCATGACAGATGCTGATGTCGATGGTTCACACATTAGAGTTCTACTATTAACCTTATTTTATCGCTTCTTTAAGCCTATTGTAGAAGCAGGACACGTATATGCAGCACAACCACCACTATTTGTTATAAAGCATGGAAAAACAATAAAATACGTATTAAATGAACAAGAAAGAGATGAGTATTTAGCAACATTATCACCAACAACTAAGTATGAAATAGCACGTATGAAAGGTTTAGGTGAAATGGATGCAGAAGAATTAAATGAAACAACTATGGATATTAACAAACGTATTTTAAGACAAATAACAGTAGAAGATGCAATGGCTGCAGATGATATATTCTCTAAACTTATGGGTGAAGAAGTAGAGCCACGTCGTGAATTTATTGCTAGCAATGCTCAGTTTGCTGAGAATCTAGATATATAGGAGGTTTATATGGATAAATTAGAACAAAATAATATTGTAACAGAAGTTAAAAAATCATTTCTTGAATATTCAATGAGTGTTATTGTATCTCGTGCTTTACCTGACCTCCGAGATGGCTTAAAACCAGTACATCGAAGAATACTATATGATATGCTTCAAAATGGACTAACGCCTGATAAACAATATCGTAAATCAGCAACTATTGTTGGAGATGTTATGGGTAAATACCACCCACATGGAGATTCTAGTATTTATGATGCTATGGTAAGAATGGCACAAGATTTTAACTATCGCTATATGTTAGTAGATGGACATGGAAACTTTGGAAATATTGAGGGTTATGGAGCAGCAGCTTATCGTTATACAGAAGCAAAATTATCTAAAATATCAACAGAACTTCTAAGAGATATCAATAAAAATACTGTAAATTTTGTTCCTAACTATGATGAAACAACCAAAGAACCAGAAGTACTTCCATCTAGATTTCCAAATATATTAGTAAATGGAACTATGGGTATTGCAGTTGGTATGGCAACAAATATCCCTCCACATAATCTTGGCGAAGTAATAGATGGATGTATTGCTTATATTGATAATCCAGATATAGATGTAACAGGTTTAATGGAGTATATTAAAGGTCCAGATTTTCCAACAGGAGCTTTGATTCTAGGTAATAGTGGTATTAAAAAAGCATATGAAACTGGTCGTGGCACTATTACAATTAGAAGCCGTGCTCATATTGAAGAGAAAAATGGCAAACAATACATAATTGTTAATGAAGTGCCATATGGTGTAAATACTCTAGAACTTAAAAATAAAGTAGCAGAACTTGTACATAATAAAGTATTAGAAGGTATTACGGATTATCATGTTGATTTAAAAGATGGTATCAAAATAACAATAACTCTAAAAAGGGATGCAAATGCTAGTGTTATATTAAATAAATTATATAAACATACAGCTTTTCAAACAACTTACGGAATTATTTTCTTAATGTTAGATAATGGTGTTCCAAAAACATTAGGCCTAAAAGACATTATTTCTAAATATATTGATTATCAAAAAGAAGTAATTATCAGAAGAACGCAGTTTGATTTAGATAAAGCAGAAAAAAGAGTCCATATTTTAGAAGGATTAAAAATTGCATTAGATCATATCGATGCTGTAATTAAACTTATTAGAGGAAGCGAATCAGACGAAGAAGCCAAAACAGGCTTAATGAATAACTTTAATTTAAGCGAAATACAAGCTGAAGCAATTTTAGAAATGCGTCTAAGAAGATTAACAGGCTTAGAAAGAAGTAAAATTGAAGAAGAATTAGAAGAACTATTAAAACTTATTCAAGAATTAAGAAGTATCCTATCTTCTGAGGAAAAAGTGTTATCAATCATTAAAGAAGAATTATTAGAAATTAAAGAAAAATATGGCGATAAACGTCGCACAGATATTGATATGACAGCTATAGAATATATTGAAGATGAATCACTTATACCAGAAGAGAATGTCTTAATTGCAATGACCAATAAAGGTTATATTAAACGTACGACATCAGATACCTTTAAAGCTCAAAAACGAGGTGGAATGGGAGTAAAAGGAATGGCTACAAACGATGAAGATTTTGTAGAACAAATTATTAACATTTCTTCTCATGACCATGTTATGTTCTTTACTAATAAAGGTAAAGTTTATCGCTTAAAAGGTTATGAAATACCAGAATATAATCGTCAGTCTAAAGGCTTACCAATTATAAATTTATTGCCACTTGAAAAAGAGGAAAACATAAGCTCTATTTTAGGCATTTCTTCAAAGGAAGATACAAAATATTTACTATTTGTTACTAAAAACGGTTTAGTTAAAAAAACAGCAATAGAAGAATTTGCAAACATACGTACGTCTGGAAAAATTTGTATTAACCTAAAGAATAATGACGAATTACTAGCAGTTAAAAGAACAAATGGTAATAATTATGTTTTACTTGGTAGTGAAACAGGACGTATGGTTAAATTTAAAGAAGATAATATTCGAGCTATGGGTAGAACTGCCAGTGGTGTAAAAGGAATTAACTTAGATGGTGGAAAATGTGTTTGTGCAGAAGTAGTAAATGAAGAAGATAAAATATTGTTGGTAACTGAAAAAGGATATGGAAAAAAGACTTTAGTAAGTGAATTTAGAGAAACAAGTAGAGGCAGTAAAGGTGTAAAAGCTTTAAATATTACTGATAAAAACGGTAATATAGCCGCTGTCAAAGTTGTTGATGAAGAAAAAGAATTAGTCATAATGACAAATACAGGAACAACAATGAGAATGAGTCTTGAACAAATAAATACGCTAGGACGAGTAACTCAAGGTGTGCGTTTAATACATTTAAAAGATAATCAATATGTTACAACTATTAGTTTAGTAGAAAAAGAAGAATTATTAGAAGAAACAGATTCACAAACCGAATTATAAATTTTAAAATTACTATTAGATAATAAAATCTAATAGTTTTTTTATGTCTAAATAGGTAATTATAATGTAAAAATAAATGTTGATAACTTTAAAAATAGAGGAAAATAGAATTATGTTTCACGTGAAACATAATAAGCAAGTTTTGCCCAAAATAACAACTCAACCGTAAGTGGAACGATATAATTTGAATGCGCAAATATTAAATTTGATAGATGATTTTTATAATTTCGTTATATAATTAAGAGATTTCGCTAATGAATTTAATAAAATTGAAAAAAATTAAATTTTGAACTAGAAGTTATTAACAATGTTCCACGTGAAACCTTGAATATAATAATTATTAAAATCAAACACATAATAAAAATATAAAAACAATTGTAATATTATTTTAATTATAAAAAATATTAAAAACATATATAATTACTAAATAACTGCTGTAAAGAATATTTAAATAAAAAATTGAAACATAAAAACAGTTTTTTTAATATAATTTTTAACACATTGTTAGAAGTTAATTTGAAATATAAGAAAAAATTGCTGATAATAAAACTATCAACAATGTTCCACGTGAAACATAGCATCAGTTCTTTGTCGAAAATATCAACTCAACCGTAAGTTGAGTAATATGATTTGAATATACAAAATTTAAATTTGATAGATGAATTTTAAAATTCCACTATATAATTAAGTAATTTCTTTGATAGATTTATTAAAATTGGCAAAAATCGCATTTTAAATAAAAGTTATTGACAATGTTCCACGTGAAACATTATATATAAATAATTATTATAATAAAATCATAGTTTCACGTGAAACATATACTTGCATTTAATATAAAAATGTGATAAATTATATATGTGCAACAAATATATTGTAATCTGGTCAGGATCGGAAGATAGCAGCCACGTCAATCCCTGTTTGTGTGCACTTTTTTAATGGAGTGAATATGAAAACAGAATATTTTGATGAACTGATAAAACTAGCCCGAAAATCTTTTAAAAAAAACGAAGTGCCAATAAGTGCTATAATTGTAAAAGATGATAAAATAATTGCTAAAGCATATAATACAAGAAATAAAACAAACAATGTTTTAAATCACGCAGAAATAATTGCAATAAAAAAAGCAAGCAAAAAATTAAAAGATTGGCGATTATCAGATTGTGACTTATATGTTACATTAAAACCTTGTAGTATTTGTGAAAACATTATTAAACAATCACGGATTAAAAATGTGTATTATTTATTAGATAAACCTACTAATAAAAAAGAATATTATAAAACTAAAGTTAGCAAAGCGAACATATATACGCGAGAACAAATATACTATAATATTCTACATGATTTTTTTAAAAAGAAAAGAGACAAGCAATGCTGAATATGTTATAATATTATTACGGGGTGGAATATATGGAGTATAAAGTATTATATCGTAAATATAGACCAGACGATTTTTCGAGTATTATTGGTCAAGATTATATAGTATCAATATTAAAAAATGCGATAAAAAATGACAAAATATCACATGCTTATATTTTTTCTGGACCAAGAGGCACGGGAAAAACAAGTACAGCTAAAGTATTTGCGAAAGCTATAAATTGTCTAAATCCAACAGAAAATGGTCCATGCAATAACTGCCAAAATTGTTTGCAGTTTAAAGCAAATGCAGATATTATTGAAATAGATGCAGCATCTAACAATGGTGTTGATGAAATAAGGGAAATAATTAACAACATTAAATTAGCGCCTGCATATTCTAAGTATAAAGTTTATATTATTGATGAAGTACATATGCTTAGTACCAGTGCTTTTAACGCTTTATTACTCACTTTAGAAGAACCACCTAAACACGTTGTTTTTATTTTAGCAACAACAAATATTGAAGCAGTGCCAATTACAATATTA
The DNA here is from genome assembly GCA_947856335.1 of uncultured Bacilli bacterium. GTDB lineage: Bacteria > Bacillota_I > Bacilli_A > RF39 > UBA660 > Caccenecus. Next base: position 12,381 of record CANUCD010000007.1, read on the forward strand.
TCTCGCTGTCAACGCTTTGATTTTCATAAGATACAAAATAAAGATATTATAAAAAGGTTAGAGTATGTTACCAAAGAAGAAAAAATTGATATTGAAAAAGAAGCCTTAGAAGAAATAGCCTACATTTGTGATGGTGGAATGCGTGATGCTTTAAGTATATTAGATCAGCTTTCTAGTACAACAAATAAAATAACCCAAAAAGATGTAATAGAACACTTTGGTTCGGTCTCTAAAAAACAAATAGAAGATTTATTTAAAATAATTTTAGAAAATAATGTTGATAAGTTTGATGAGATAATGAAAAAATTTAAAGAACTGGCTATAGACTATAAAGTTTTAATTAAAAAATTATTAGAAAAAATTGAAGAAGAAGCTATAAATGAAAAGAAAACATCTAATTATAATGGGCTATCTTACCAAAATCTAAAAGAAATGGCTTTTTCTCTAGCAGAGATTTCAAATTATGTAAACATAAGTATTGATGCATATCTCTTAATTGAAATAACCCTATTAAAATATTTCCATAATTTATCTACTGATATTCCAAAAGAAGAAAGAGTAGAGCTAAAAACCAATTCAGAACCACCACAAATTATTTCCCGGGAAATAATTTTATCAGAAAATGAAACAGCAAATCTAATTAAAATACGGGTAAATAACTGTTTTGTAAATGCTAAAAAAGAATATTTACAAAACTTAAAGGAAAGATGGGCTAAATTTATAACGAGCTTAGAAGATAAAAGTTTACTTAATTTATTGATTGATTGTAATATTGTCGCAGCAAGTGAATCTTATACAGTATTAACAAATTCCATAGATGGAACAGTAAACTTAATCAATAACAAACTAAATGAAATAGAAGAAATATTTAATAAAACCCAAAATATGAATTATAAATTTATCGCATTAACAGAAAATTTATGGAATAGTGAAAAAAAGGAGTATATAGAAAACTTAAAAAACAAAAAGAGTTATACATTTATCGAAGAACCAAAAAAAGATGAAGAAACAGAAAAAAATGTTGATAATATCGAAAAAATCGCTTATGATATATTTGATAAAGAAAAAATAGAAATAGAATAGGAAAGAGGAAAAACATGAATATTCAAAATTTAATGGCTCAAGCCCAAAAAATGCAAAAAGAAATTACTAAAAAGAAAGAAGAAATCGATAATTCTATCTTTGAGGGTAATAGTGAATGGGTAAAAGTAACAATGAATGGTAAAAAAGAAATAGAACAAGTAACCATTACTTATGAAGAAACTATCGAAAGAGATGATAAGGAAATGTTAGAAGACATGATAAAAATTGCTTGTAATGATGCAATTAAGAAGATAGATAAAGAATATGAAAGTAAAATGGGAGCATACGGCTCACAATTTAATGGTTTATTTTAATGAACTATCCTAAAGATTTAGAAAATCTAATAAATTATTACCAAAAATTACCAGGAATAGGTGAAAAAAGTGCAGAACGTCTTGCTCTAGCAACACTTGAGATGAACAGTGATGAAGTAACAAAATTTAGTGAATCATTGCTAGATGCTAAAAATAATTTAATGAGATGTTCTATATGTGGAGCTTTAACAGATAAAGAAATATGTGATATATGCTCTAATGGAAGCAGAAATCATAATATTATATGTGTCGTAGAAGATTATAAAAGCATTTTTTCTTTTGAAAAAACTGGTACTTTTAATGGCACTTATCATGTCTTAAATGGTCTTATCTCACCAATGGATGACATAGGTCCAGAAGATATTAGGATTTCTAGCTTATCTTCTCGAATTGAAAAACTAGATAATCCCGAACTTATCTTAGCCCTAAAGCCAACAATTGAGGGAGAGGCAACAACATTATATATTAAAAAAATATTAGAAAATAAAAAAGTTACAATATCAAGATTATCTTATGGAATTCCAATAGGAGCAGAAATAGATTATTTAGATAATGTAACTCTTGAAAAAGCTTTAGAAGACCGCAAAAAAATATCCGAATAATCATTATATAATCGAATATAATTTACTGTGATACTATGAAAAAGAAAATAATAAAATTATTTAGTAAATTATGTTTTGCGTTCGTCATGTTATATGGTCTTAATCTGATATTATCAGGAATAGACATTTTTATTCCTATAAATCTTATTACTATCATATTAGTAACTTCTCTTGGTTCTCCAGGAGTACTTGGATTAGTTGCTGTCTATCTACTAATATAAGGATGTGGTAGTTTGCAAACAAATAAATTAAAAGTAATATATGATAAATACCGTGAGAATAAATTAGCTCACGCTTATTTAATTGAAACAAATAATATAAATTGTTTATTAAATGATTTAAAAGAGCTTATTAAAGCATTAAATTGTCCTTTTAAATACAATTCTTTCTGTTCTACTTGTAATTTATGTAATTTAATAGAAAAAAATAACTTACCAAGTATTATAACAATTACACCAGATGGTGCTTACATAAAGAAAAATCAAATAGAAGAATTAAAAATATCTTTTGAAACTAAGCCTATTTATAGCAAATATAACATATATATTATTTTAAATGCCGAAAAACTAAACCATAGTAGTGCTAATGCTATGCTTAAATTTGTTGAAGAACCAACAGAGGGAATACTAGGCTTTTTTATAACAACTAATAAAGATATTATAATTCCCACAATTAAAAGTAGATGTCAATCATACGTAATTTTATATGAAACAGAAGATATATTAGCAAAACTTAACATTGATCAAGAAAAACTAGAAAGTAATTTATCAGATCTAAAAGAATATTTATCAAAAATAGCCAGCAATAATTACATAAATCATAAAGAATTTATCTTATCTAAATATCCAGATAGAAAAGACATTGAAATTTTATTTACTATTTTATTAAAAGCATATGAAGAAAACTTAAATAAATTACTTCATAAAAATAAAAGTACTTTACCACTATCTAGCTTGAATATAACGGATAATTTAGAATTTACCATAAAAAAAATGAATATTTTATCGAAATTTCTTCAAGACTTGAGTTATAATGGTAATATAGAATTATTATTAGATAAATTCGTCATAGAAATGAGGTCAATACATGAATAAATATTATATATATGGAGTTAATTTTAAAGATAATGGCAAAATATACCATTTTAAAAGCAAATTTCGTGTTCCCATCAATGTTACAGTAATCGCTGATACAGAAAAGGGTTTACAATTTGGAAAAGTAGTAAGCTTTCTAAACGAAAGCAGTATTGATAATGTTGATGAATTAAAGGAATTAGTGCGTATTTCTACCAAAAAGGATTATGAAGAACACTTAAAAAATTTAAAAGATGCCACTTTAGCTTTAAAACAAGGGAGAGAAATTGTTAAAGAACTAAATTTAGAGATGAAAATGATTAACGCAAGTTATACATTTGATCGCAAACAATTGATTTTTAATTTTCTTGCTGATGAGCGCATCGATTTTAGAGAGCTAGCCAAAAGACTCGCTGCCATTTATCGAACAAGAATTGAATTAAGGCAAATTGGTGCAAGAGATAAAGCAAGGGAAATTGGGGGAATTGGAATATGTGGACATAAAATATGTTGTGCTAATTTTCTAAATCATATAGACTCAGTATCTATGAGTATGGCAAAAGATCAAGGTCTTGCCTTAAATCCATCTAAAATAAATGGTTTATGTGGAAGACTATTATGTTGTCTTACATACGAAGATGAAGAATATATCCGTTCTAGTGAAGGCTTACCAAGTATTGGCGAAACAGTTAAAACAAAGTTTGGCGAGGGAGAAGTTGTAAATGTTGATATTTTAAATCGAAAATATAAAGTGTTAGTAAACAATGAAAAAGTAGAAATTTCTTTAGAGGAAGAAAATGGAAGTCTTGAATGATTTATTTGATTATGGCTTAAAAATATATCAAAATGATGAACTATTTAAATTTTCTTTAGATTCTTTATTACTCGCAGAATTTGTTACTATTGCTAAAAAAGATAAAAACTTACTAGATTTATGTAGTGGAAATGCTCCATTACCACTTATTATCGCCAAAAACCATAATATCAAGATAACGGGAGTAGAAATTCAAAAAGAAATTTACGAATTAGCTCAAAAAAGCATTCAAAAAAACTTATTAAATAATATAGAAATGTTAAATATGAATATAATAAACTTAAAAAAATATTTCCCGGGAAATAATTTTGATATCATAACTTGTAATCCTCCATTTTTCAAAGTAACTCCAACTTCATATATAAACGAATCAAACTCTAAAGCCATTGCAAGACATGAATTAACAATTACTCTTTCAGAAATAATAGAACTAACTTCTTATCTTTTAAAAGATAAAGGATCTTTTTATTTAGTCCACCGTCCTGAGAGATTAGAAGAAATTATTTCTCTTGCCAGTAAATATAAACTTCATGTAAAACAAATCATTTTAATATATTCAAATATCAAGGAAAATGCTATGATGGTATTAGTAAAAATGATAAAAAACTCCCGGATAGGAGTTAAGATAAAATCAATTGAAATTAACAGAAACACCAAAACATATCAAAACATATTAAAGGATGTGAAAAAATGAAATTATTGGTAGGCTTAGGAAATCCTGGAAAAGAATATGAACAAACTAGACATAATATAGGATTTATGATTATAGATTATTTTTTAAAAGAAGCTAATTGGCAAGAAAAATGGAATGCTCTAATTACTGAGACAAGAATAAATAATGAAAAAGTAATAATAATAAAACCCCTTACATACATGAACTTATCAGGAAATGCTGTCTCACTTGTTTGTAATTTCTATAAAATTAGTAGTGAAGACATTCTTGTAATTCAAGATGATTTAGATTTACCAATAGGTACTTTTCGTTTAAAAACAAACAGCAGTGATGGAGGGCATAATGGTATAAAATCAATTATCGAAAAGTTAGGAACAAAAGATTTTGCTCGTCTAAAAATAGGTATATCAAATAACAAAAGTATTGATACAAAAGATTATGTATTAGCTAAATTTAATAAAGAGGAATTAAATACATTAAAAGATTTATTCCCAACAATCCAAAAAGTAATTACTTCTTTCATAGAAAATGGAGCTTATAAAACAATGAATTTATATAATAGAAAGAGTTAAAATAATGAAAGAATTAGACAAGTACTTTAAATATGAAAATAATCTTACTATAACAGGGTTAACACATGAGTTAGCCTATCTTTACGTGTCTAACCTTTTTTTGCAAAAAAAGGAAAATATCATTGTTTTATTAAGCACATTATATGAAGCAAATACATTTTTTGCAGGAATAAAAAACTATCAACAAGACACTTATCTCTTTCCCATGGATGATTTTATTACAAGCATGGCTCTTGCTATCTCCCCAGAACTTAAAACAACCCGTATTGATACTATCGAATCTATTAAAAAGAAAAAAGGGATTATTGTAACTAATTTAATGGGTTACTTAAAATATTTAACTGACCAACAAGTAGAAGAAAAACTAAATATTGTTCTAAAAAAGAAAGATGAAATAAATAGAGACAAACTAATTGAAATATTAGATAATCTAGGTTATAAGAAAGATACTGTGGTTACAACAACAGGAGAATATGCTGTAAGAGGATTTGTAATTGATATATTTATTACTCTTCTAGAGCACCCAATAAGAATAGAATTCTTTGGAAATACCATCGAATCTATCCGTTATTTTGATGAATCTACGCAAATGTCTATTAAAGAAATAAATGAAATAAAACTAATCCCAAATGGCTTAGTTAAAACAGACAAGAAATCTAGTTTATATGATTACGCTAAAAATCCCATTGTTATAACAATAGACGAATCTAGAATAAAAGCTAATTATGAAAAATTAGAAGAAGAAATGTTTGAGTATCG